>CAZFOM010000078.1:0-9523 GCA_964520155.1 uncultured Rickettsiales bacterium | reverse complement strand
CGCGCTGGATCGAACGGTCAGGGCGACGGCGACTCCCTCATCGAATGCGGAGTGGGCGGTGTTACCACGAACGTAGCAGGTCTGGGACACGAAACAGCGCTCTTTTGGCGTGATCTTTCCGAGGCGGAGTTTATTCCTTTAGGTTTCAATACTGCAATTGATAATGCCGCCGTTCGTGCAGACCGAGCTGCAATCGCGCTGGTCATACCAACACTGAGACTGCGTGAAACCGGCCTCGTGCATACCTATACAGAAGGTGGTCGCAACTATTTTTATATCGGTGGATTCAGTACAGTTACGGCAACGACGGGTGCTTTTGCGGCGGCAACGGACGTACTGACCCCAACGGAAGCAGAAGCGATTGATGGAAAGCTCGACGATGGACGTCCCACCACCGGCATTGTTCGCGCTGCGACCGCTATTGGCGCAACCGCAGCAACCATGGATGCAGGCGCTGCTGCTCCAGCAGCCGGGGATTGTGCAAACCAGGGTGCGGCTGGGTCTATAGATGGCGATGAAACCTATTCGCTGGTTGCCGCGACTGCAAACGCCGTGGGATGCCAGTTACGTATCCGCACCAACTTCTGATACTTACCTTTTAAGAAAAAAAGCCCGCCATCCGGCGGGCTTTTTTTGTGACCAAGCGACAGGCAGTGCCTATTGGTGAGCACCCGCCCCTCGATTCTCACGGCGCGTCTTGCGATGTTCTTTCCATTTTTCACGCTGCTCGGGAGTCATGTTTTTGATTTTCTCACGGCGCTCCATACGGCGCTCTTTATGCGCCTGTCTTTGCTCTGGCGACATTTCCTGCAACTTTTCCCGACGCTGCTCGCGGAAATTGCGGATTTTTTGCTTCTGCTCAGGCGTAAGGCTCTTTGAACTATGATAGGGTTTGCCCTCCGGTTTCGTTTCAGATGTGCCCTGCTCCACTTGCGCAAGTTGCATGAATGGCGTTGAACTCGAAGCGCTCGCAGCATATGCTGCGCTCACCGCAATCAGAGATGATGTGGCAAGAAAAGTAAGCAGTTTCATAGTCGTTTCTCCTGTTAGTGGGTGTTCAGTATGTTGTCCGTCGTCTATATCACAGCACCGAATAAGGATGAAGCGGTTTCAATCAGCCGCACCCTCCTGCATGCACGATTGATTGCATGTGCCAATATCACGCAGGAGGTAACCTCGCTGTATCACTGGATGGGCGAGATCGAGCACAATGTCGAAGCCGTGATTGTTGCTAAAACACAGACGGCGCTAGTATCGCAGGTGATCGAAAAGGTCAAATCTGTCCATTCCTACGATACCCCGGCCATTACCTCGTGGGAAATAGGCGAGGCAAATCCTGACTACATCCAGTGGGTTATCCACGAAACCACCCCGCGATAATCGGTTGCACAGCCGCATAAGTTCGGCTACAAAGCCGCCTGCGCGAGTTTCAGATTGGGGTGTCGCCAAGTGGTAAGGCAGCGGTTTTTGGTACCGCCATTCCCAGGTTCGAATCCTGGCACCCCAGCCACATTAAAGTGCTAACTTAAGTCTGGCCTGAGACTTCGTGATTGTAGCTGTTTGCGCCACCATTTTGCATATTCACCGCCACCTTCGAAACCCCCATTTCGAGCAAGTTCCCGCAAAATCCTTACAAATTGTCGCGATTGTCTCACTATGCGGTAGAGGATACTATTTTGGAGCGATAGTAGTTGAGACCTAATAAGATGGCTACGATATAGCAGAGGAAGAACGCTTTTCTAGCAAGTAATCCATCGAAGCCTTGCCCGCGCCGCAGATGGCAAGCCAGGTGAAGATGGCAAGGAACAGTGTCTCTTCAAAGCCAAACAGCGTATGTAGCGAATCCACCTCTACCCATTTTGCGGTGAGGATGGCGACAATCATGGTGACGGCTAGGCCACCTGCGCTGATGCGGGTAAGCACACCCAAAATCAGAAACAGTCCGCCGAAGCATTCCAGCCCTGACACAAAAGGTGTGAGTATGTACGGCGCAGGGATGCCGAGGCTGGTAAAGTACTCGGTTACACGATCCAGATTTTGCAACTTGCCCCAGCCAGTGAGCATGAATACATAACCCACGGTGATACGCGCAATCAGTGGCCCCGCCCACAGGAAATGGTTGGCAATACGCTCAGGCCAGGCAATGAGAAAATTAAGCAGCTTCATGGATAATCCTTCCGTGTGGTTCACCCTTGTATTCGTGTACGGAAAGCAAACCGTTACGCATCCAACGCGAAAAATACTCCGAAATATTGGCAGCGGCGGATTCATCAAGTGTGCCGAGTGCAACGCCCACCGTGCTACCTGCAACCAACGCGGATAAAAGCTGGTATTCCTGTTCTTCCAGATCCATGCGCCACACCACGTCGTCATGACGGAACACAGCAAGGAAGCTGGGTTGCGGAGCGATAGCAGGAAGTAGCGTTTCTTCTTTTACTGCTTTGTAATAGTTATTTACTGGGTGGCCGAAAACTAATAGCAGCAAGGCTTTACGCGGATAGAGGCGTGCTTCCATCAACATTTCCGGTGTCATATCTACCAGATGTGCGGGAGTAAGCGCCTCGGTTTCCGGAGCGTCGGCAAGCTGGGCGATGGTGGTTTCCAGCGCACATAGCTCTCTGGCAAATATGTCATGGGTGGCGTGAGTCTGCTGATAAGCAGGCAGCAACTCCGCATATCGCGCTACATTAAAATGTTGTGGCGGCACAGCACTGATAAAATCGTTGATAAGTAGCTCAAACCGCTCATCACCAAGATAGGCCTTCAGCACCGGATAATCCTCCGCCACTATATCGAACAGCCGCCAGCGATAGGCGTTCACATAGACGCCGAGTTGTTTTTCTGCAGGAAATTCGTTCTTCTCACGAATCCACTCGGAGGGTTTGCTCTCAATCTTTTCGCCCTGCATTATAGCGTCTTGCAGTGTTTCTTGCTGTCGCGCAAGTGAGGGGTTTTCGTTCATCACATACGGCACGCTTGGCTGTGCAAGGTCTGGCAGTGTGTAATCCTGCGCTTCTTTTCCTGCCGCACGCGCTTTTTCCAGTTCAGTGTGGAGCACAGGGAATTCGGGGATTTTATCGTCCCACTCGATCATGGTGTTGGGCGTGCGTCCTGCCTTATGCACCACGTATTTGTAGAGGTTCCATACCTCATCAATAACGTGATCGTCATGCGTGTCGATGATATGCGTACCTTTATTGGTATGGCCGGAAAGATGGATTTGAATCACACGATCCAGTGGCAGGCTGTCTACATAGGCTTTTGCATCCAGCCGGTGGTTGTAGCAGGTGACGTACACGTTGTTTACATCCAAGAGCAAATTGCAGCCAGATCCCTCCGCCATGCGCGCAATGAATTCCGCTTCGGGCATCGAGGAGCTTTTGAATTCAAGATAGGTGGAGGGATTTTCGAGCGCAATCGGTCGCTCCAGAAAATCCTGCACTTCACGGATGCGCTGCACGATATGTCTCAGCGCTTCTTCAGTATAAGGCATAGGAAGCAAATCATGCGTGTTTTTGTGTGCCACGCCTGTCCAACATAAATGATCACTTACCCATGCAGGATTCACGTCATCAATCAGGCGTTTCAGCTTTTGTAGATATTCAGAATTCAGCGGATCGATCGTGCCAATGGAAAGCGACACGCCATGCATCACGATGGGATATTGCTCAGCGATACGCGCTAAGTTGCGGCGAGGCTTGCCACCCGTATCCATGTAATTTTCGGAAATAATCTCAAACCAATCTATCGCTGGTTTATAGTCAAAGATATGCGGCATATGCCTGGCGCGTAGGCCAAGACCGAAACCTAACTGTGGATGCAAACTTACGTGTGGCATAGATGCAAATGGAAAAGAGGTGGCACGCTTATAATTTAGCAATCAACATGTTGATTGCGTTACGCCGGCTTCGCCGCGCAAAATCACTGCTTTCGGCAGTGATTTTGATACCTATTTGCCTAAGCAAATTAATATACGCACCACCTCTCTTTCCACCAGAGGCTTACTTTTTCTCTTCTTTGCCAGCGCAAGATGCTTTCTCGCCTTCGGCTTCATCTTTGCCGTTGCAGCTGCTGGCTTCCTTTTTATCTTTGCCTTCGCAACCAGCTTTTTCAGCTTCAGCTTTGCCTTTGCATTCTGATTTCTCAGCCGCTGCTTTACCTTTACAGCCGCTTTTGCCGTTGCACGCGCCTTTGTCGTGTTCGCCTGCGAATGCAGGGGTGGCAGCGAGCAGACCAGCGGTGAGTAATCCAGCAAGGGCAGCAGAAGCGAGTTTCGTGGTGGTAGTCATATGTTTCTCCATAAGTTAAAAGGTGATGTAACGTTCGTATCCAGGTGAGCATTACTCATGATGGATTCGGTGGCGCATCCGAAACGGTTACATGCCACCAAAAAATTTTTACCAGCGTAGTAAATAGCGACCGAGCAGTGCGCCCAGACTCGCAAAAAAGATGCTGGGGAGGTAATGCCACGTGAGTAGATGCATGATTTCGTCATTCGCTTCAGCGAGCCTTAGCGTAATGGCACCCACCGACACTGCGGCAATCACGGCAAGCAGCCCTGCCTGCATCGGCATGACGCTTGCGCCTTTCCTAAGCAAACCGAAGATCAGCACAGCAGGTAGTATGGAAGAAACCGCAATATACAGTGTGCAATCATGGGTGTGCGAGGTGGCGTCGGACATCACCATGCGGGCATCATTCGGCAGGAAAAGCTGAAATATCACCAGTGCGAGCATCCCGCCCGAAAAGATATACGGCAAACGCATCAGCGTTTTGCGCTGAGCGCCGTCTGGCAGCATGGCATAAACAGAGGCAACCGAAGCACTCACCAGCATTGCCGCAAGGAGTAGCAATTCCAACATAAATAACGGGCGCGTAAGCTGCATAGTGAGGTCAGGGCGGAAGCCTTCCAGCCAGCACTGCGCGCAAACGGCATAGACAGAGAGCAGCGCCAGCAGGAATGCAGTATAACGCTGTGGGCGCACCAGTTTTACAGGTTTCGCCTCCGCGCTTAAATCCTGAATTAACTGTTTCGTATCAACCATTGCCTAATCGTTCCCTTATTTTTTTGATAGCGCGGTGCGCAGCGACTTTTACGGCGGATTCCTTCATCCCAAGCTGTGATCCCACCTCACTCGCCGTATACCCTTCCACATGCATGAGCGAGAGAATTTTACGCTCCCGCTGCCCTACACCATCCAATATCTCATTCATAGATTCGTTCTCGCCTGGTGTTTCGGTTACAGCCGTGAGCACATTTTCAACATCGGCAATATCCACCTGTTGGTGACGCATCTCGCTGTAGGTTTTGCGCAAACAATCCATTACTCTAAAGCCGGTAATTGCCATCACCCACGGCATCAGCGGGCGCTCACCATCATAGGTGTGGCGTGCTTTATGGATGGAAATCAGCACCTCTTGCAGTACGTCCTCCACATCGCCCATTGGTATCTTACGGCCAATCACCCTGCGTAAGATAGGCGATAGCTGGCTTAAAAAATCCGCGTACGCAATCCCATCACCTGCCAGTCCCGCCAGCAGCTTGCGCGTCAATTCCGCTTTGATTTCACTGGGCGCCATATGGGGGGGTTGTCTAACGTTGTAACCTATGAAAATAGAACTCTAATATTTTTTGGGAAACTTACAAGATAGCCTGTAGCGTCGTCGCAGGCACCTTTATGTTTATTCTTTGCAATGCAAAGAGTGGTTCCACTAAGTCTGCCCTTGTGCACAGCCAATATGTTGATTGGCCATAGAAAGAGGTCAACGGATCGCGGCCTGCATGAGCCTCGTGTTATGGCGCATCATGTCTACATAGGTCGACGCTTCCCCCGTCGTATCCGATAGGGAATCCGAGTAGAGCACCCCGCCAATCGTGATGCCCGTGTCTTTGGCAAGCTGATTCATGAGGCGTGAGTTACTGATATTCTCGATAAATATCGCACGAATATTCTCGCGCCGGATCTGCTCCATCAATGCGGCAAGATCCTTTGCCGAGGGCTCGCTATCGGAACTGATACCAAGCGGTGCAAAAAAATTCACATCATAGGCCTTGGCATAATAACCAAACGCATCGTGCGAGGTGATGATGTTGCGTTTCTCTTTTGGAATCGCTGCCCAGGACGCACGAATCTCCGCATCCAATACTTCGAGCGTACTCAGATAGCTCGTCGCGCGCTCGTTATAATAGTCCGTATGCGCAGGCTCATGCTTGATCAACGCATCGCGAATGACGGCGACATATTGCATCGCATAACGCACATTCTGCCATGCGTGTGGATCACTCTCGCTATGATGATGGTGATCATGATCATCGTTTTCCATCATCAATGGCTGAACGGTTGCTGCGGCGGTGATAACCGTTCCGCCGAAGTTAGAAGCCTCAAGCAACCGTGTGAGCCAGCCTTCAAACCCAAGGCCATTGATGATAAACAGATCGGCGCTTGCAAGCTGCCGGATCGCCTGCGGGGTGGGCTCATACACATGCGCATCCTCACCCGCCGCTACGAGCGAAGTCACTTCCACACGTTCGCCTCCCACTTGCTTTACCATATCTGCGAGAATACTGAACGAGGTTAGCACCTGCAGGGGTTTTTCCTGCGCCATGGCTGAGGAGGCAACACAGGCCAGCAACAACACAACCCACAAGCATAGACGCATTGCATTTCTCATGACGAGACCGCAAAATGCTTAGGCGGAAAGAAACGCATACGCAGACTACCGTGCGTGCCAAACAGGGTAGAGATTACATACACCGCACCCGCTGCCAGCACCACCGACGGCCCGGACGGCAAATTGAAATGGAACGATAGCAGCAGGCCGCTCACGCTCGCCAGCGCAGCAACCCCAATGCTGATCGGGATCATGGCGTCCAGCGAAGATGTCCAGAACCGCGCGGCAATCGCAGGCAGCAGGATAATCCCCAGCGCCATGAGCGTACCGATCGCCTGAAACGCCGATACCAGATTGAGCACAATCAATACCAGAAACACCGGCTGCACCCACTCCCCTTTTCCGCCTTGTGCGCGTAGAAATGACGGATCAAAACATTCCACAATGAGCAGGCGGTAGATCAGTGCGAGTACAAGAATACTGACTGTGGCGATGCTTGCAATGAGCAGGAGCGATGCATTATCTACTGCGAGGATATTACCAAACAACATATGCAGCACATCAATTGGGCTGCCGCTCATCGAAATCATCATCACCCCTGCCGAGAGTGAAATCAGATACATGCCCATGAAACTCGAATCCTCTTTGAGCACCGTGTAACGTGACAGGAATCCCGCCCCCAGCGCTACGAGAATGCCTGCGATCAACCCACCTAGTGTCATCGGCCATACCGAGGCACCAAAGAACAAAAAGGCGAGCGCCGCCCCGGGCAGGATCGCATGGGTCATGGCATCGCCAATCAGTGCCATGCGCCTGAGCACCATGAACACTCCCACCGGCGCCGCACCCAGCGACAGGGCAAGGCACGCCACCAGCGCACGGCGCATGAAGCTGTAGTCCATAAATGGGGAAATTAGTGTTTCGATAATCATGCGGGTTGCTCACAGGCATGGGCGTGATCGGGATAGGCCGGTTGAAACACACGCGCCCGCATCAGGTGCTCGGGATGCAGCGTGTCTTTCGACGCACCCCACGCCACGCACTCACGCGCGAGCAACAGGCATTCGGGAAATATATCGCGAATCTGATGGAAATCATGGAGCACACAAATCACCGTGCGCGATTCCTCATGCCACCGCCGGATGATACTGATGAGGCGCAGGGTCGTATCCGCATCCATCGCGTTAAACGGTTCATCGAGCAGAATCAGCTTCGCATCTTGTAGCAACAAACGCGCAAAAAGCGCGCGCTGAAACTGACCGGCGGAAAGCGAATCGAGGCTTCGCGCTTCAAATCCTTTGAGCCCCACCACTTCAAGCGCCTCACGCGCGCGGTTGCGTTGCACCTCAGTAAGCGCGCCAAACGCACCGGAGTGCTGCCAGCCGCCGATGGCCACCATATGTTCTACCGAGAGCGGAAAATCGCGTTGCATCTCGGTGACTTGCGGAAGATAGGCGATACTGCCCGCGCAGGACGCATCGAGCATCACACGCCCCTCTTCAGGCGTAAGAATTCCCGCAATGCCCTTGAGCAAAGTGCTTTTGCCCGCACCGTTCGGCCCCGCAATCGCCGTGAGCGACCCCGTGCGAAACTCGCCCGACAAGTGATGCACCGCCGGATGACGGTCGTAACTAAGCGTGAGATTTTCCAGCCGCACCGCCGTCATCTTCAGGATACTCCCGCAGGTTGCAATGCCCACCAGACGGCGAGCCACAAACACAAAATAAAACCGGCGGCGAGTAATAGCCGTGATGACCATGCCCAGTAAAACATCACGCCGCCTCCGTACAGGTCTCGCACCGTCCGACCAGTTCGATGCTCTCCTGCTCTACAGCAAACTGCTTCTTGCGGCTGAGTTCGGCAATCAACACCGAGACACGATCATCATGGATTTCTTCGACCATGCCGCAGACCGTGCAAACCGCAAACGTGTTGTGATGCGTATGCGAACACCCGACTTCTTTATGACACGCCACAAACGCATTGATCGAGCGAATACGATGCACCAACCCCTCTTTCATGAGCTTCTCGAGCGCCCGATACACGGTCGGCGGCCCCTTCACGCCGAATTGCGCGAGCTTCGACAAAATATCGTATGCCGTGAGCGGCTTTTCGCTCTTCTCCAGCACCGACATAACCAGTTGATTGGGTTTTGCAGTAGATTTCATGGTGTTATGTTATAATGTAACATAACAGGTTTGCAAGATCAGATTACGGTTTTTTGTTAGTCGTCACATGGGCGGTAAACTTTCCATAAACACGCAGCTTCAATACGTTATCAGAAGCCTCATTCAGAGAGTGGGAAATCACATCCTGTTGCGTTTCCCAGAGTGTCTCGCATTTTAGTCGTGACGACTGAATTCGTTCTCGGAGCACTTTGAGCTGTTCTTCTGCTGAATTTGGCACCGATTCGCATAGCTCCAGTCGTTGCTTCGCACACCCTAACACGAATACCACCCCAGAACAAAGTGTGAAAAAATCAGTTGTTGCCGCGAAACTTCATGGCAAACTGTGTTGCGTGGGTTATTGACGCACCCGGCTCCACCATTTGGATATTACTCACAAGCCCCATCTGCTTAAGCACACCACCCGCTAGCGCAGAACTGTGATCACCAATTTTTGCAATTACGTCCGTCATTCCTTCAAATCCTTTTACGGATTTGCCTGCTGCAATGGTTCTGGAGCGGTTTGGGCCCATCGTCAATTTATCTGGCGAAGCCACATAACGCAAAAGAACAGGGTTGACATGATCGTACGTTGAATCAGGCATGATGCACCTTTGCGGATAAACCGTTTTCCAAAGTTTCCGTATAACGCATTATTTCCGTGAATACATTGCGAAGCGATTTTTCAACTTCTCGCGTTTCGCGCACGGTTGGCTTACGATGAGCTTTTAAGATCTCTATATACC
>CAZFOM010000077.1:7594-9605 GCA_964520155.1 uncultured Rickettsiales bacterium | reverse complement strand
CGATGGTCGCTGATGGGGCGCGTCAGCCACACGGGACACGGGGATTTACGCAGCAATTCCATATCCATCGCCATGAAACCTTTTCCGCCTGCCTTCGGCTCGGCCTCTTTGATGACCAGATCATGCGATCCCTTAATCACATGACGGATGATACGAATAGCTGGCGTGTCGCCGCTTTCCACCTCAATCTGCACCGGAACATCCGCTTCGCTGACCTTCACCACTTCACGCGTTTTGCGGATGGAAGCCTGCAACTGTTCAATCAGCGAGGACTCGTACTTGCCTTTATAATCCGCCATTTCCTTGGGGAAGTCAGGGCAAACGATCACTGCCTTCAATTCCGCCTTGTTATTACGGGCAAGGCTCAGTGCCTGTTTGAGCGCCTCGGTTTCGTCTGTCACGCCGTGGCTGACGAACAGGATATTGTTGAATCGTTGCATATGGTTTCCTTTGTGTTGTTAGTGCGCCAGCATCAGGTTGCAGGTGCGCGAGTTAAGGAAATGGCGGGTAAATCCACCCAGCACCATTTCACGCAAGCGTGAATGCGAGTATGCGCCCATGACCATCAGGTCGGCCTTTTGCTCGGCATAATACTGCTCAAGCGCGGCGGCGGGGCTTTTCACATTGCTGATGGTGTGGGGATGTGCATTGACGCCGTGCCGCTTGAGGTAGGCAGTCAGCTTTGTAAGCTCATCGGCAGAATATGCTTCTTCGCCTTCATCCACGCTGGCGATCAGCACTTTCCCGACTTTCTTCAGTATCGGCAGTGCCAGCCACTGCGCCCGAAGCGTCTGCGGCGTGAATTTCCACGCCAGCACCACGGTGCATTCACTCAACTCTTTTCCTTGAGGGAAGGAGCGCACCAGCACCAGCGGCCTGCCAGTGGCAAATAGCGCACCCGTTACCACGTCATCAAGGATCGAGGTACTTAAGTCATAGCTTGCAATAGTGAGGTCATGGAAGCTGCATTCATCACGAACCTGCTCTGCGGTTTCACCGAATAAATCCAGCGACTCACGCCACTGAAGGCGGCGACCGAAGGCGAGCTTCTCCTTGCTCAGTTCAAACCATTGCTGCACCTGTTTGGCGCGTTTGGCAAACTGCTCCTGATAGAATTTCTCGGCAAGATTCTGCGAAGCGGTGTATCCCTCTTTGCGATACATCTCGCCCACCTTGTCGCTCTGCTCACCTTCGAGCAGAAGCAGGGATTTAGAGGTAAAAGCGCACTCCCCACCGGCGTCAAACGCCTCGGCAAGCGAGGCTCCAAAGCTGAGGGCGGGCAGTTGATCGCCGTGGCTGGAAAGCGGGATAAAAATGGACTTGTACATAATACCTCCTCATCGGTTTGTCTGCGGGTTGAAAACAGCATATTGCAGTCAAGCGCGTTTGAGTGTAATTAGATACAATTAAACCGCCTTGAGGTAAATCAATTTATGTTGAGCGCACCGTTATTGACCACTCAGGAAGTGGCAGAACTGCTGAAAGTGAGCGAGGCTACCGTTCGCAGCTGGATTAAAAATCAGGAACTGCGTGCCGTTAAGTTCGAGCGTGAATTCCGCGTGGCAAAAGTTGATCTGCAACATTTCCTGACTGCCCGCGCGACGATTCAGAAACAGGGAAGCACCGAGATGTAGCTATGCTCAACATCACCGCAAGCGATTCAACTTCATGGCTGCACTGTCAGGGCAGGATATGGCTCGACAAGTTTCAGCCTGCTGGCGAAGCGGTAGAACTTAGCGATTTCGACAAGCTAATCATTCGCATGGGCGAACTCCACGAATGGAACATCAAGCGCGATCTGGCACGGCAACATCAACTCATTGAAGCGGTTTCCGAAGAACATACCCGCGCGCTCATGGAAGCTGGCGTGCAGATCATCTATCAAGGGCAACTTTCGGAAAGTGATATTGTCGGCAAGCCAGATTTCCTTATTCGGCATGAATCCGGCCAGTATCAGGCTGCCGATGCAAAGCTGGCAATATGACCGCCTACGTTTGTTTTTTTGTTAGCG
>CAZFOM010000077.1:0-7584 GCA_964520155.1 uncultured Rickettsiales bacterium | reverse complement strand
TCTACCGCAAACTGCTTGGCAATGACCTCAATGCGCTGGCGTTCCTCGGTAATGGAACTGTGACCGAAATTGGCGACGAAGCCGACAAGGAGGTTGAAAAGTTCCTGCAAAGCATGCGCGAGATTCTGGCGCAGGAAGTCATGCCACAGGTGTGTTATAGTGAAAGCAAATGCCGTGATTGTAGTTATCATGACACCTGTAAGCCCAAGTTTGAAGCCAAGGGCGAACTGACATTACTTTATGGCATGGATTCTCGCGCTGCATCAGGTTTGGAAAAACAGGGCATCGATACAATCCGTAAGCTGGCTGATACCGATCCCGCTGCTATACAGGACGTGCCTTATCTCAAAGGCTACGAGAAGCGTTATCGCGCCGTATTGCAGGCTCAATCCTACTTTGATGACAGCATTCACCAGCTCAAACCGATTACACTACCGCAAGGTACGTGGATTCATTTTGATGTGGAAGTGAACCCTCTCACAGATAGCGGTAACGATCACGTTTATCTTTGGGGATTGCTCAAACCGCCTTACAACGGCCATGCCTTTGAATACATCTGGACGGATTCAGAAAAGCAAGACCGCGAGGGCTGGGAAGCATTTCTAGCTAAAATCGCTGAATACCGTGCGCAATATCCTGACCTGGTGCTGGCGCATTTCTCTGGCTACGAGGTGCAGAAAATCAAAGCCTATGCCGAACGCTATAATATGCAGGGGCATCCGATCGTCGAATGGTTGCTTGGCGATAATACGCCACTTTTTGATCTGCTGGAACCGATAAAGGAATGTCTGGTGTTGCCAGTGGCCAGCTACGGCCTGAAATATATCTGCAAGCATCCGAAGATCGTCAATTTCCAATGGGACGATACAGATTCAGGCTCGCAATGGTCGGTCGTGCAGTATGTGAATTACCTTGGCGAATTGCGACCAGATGACCGAGAAAGGCTCAAGCGCAATATCTTGACCTACAACTTCGATGACGTGATGGGAACCCGAAAGCTGGAAGAATGGGTGCGTGCATTCGGTGCTACTGCTCAACAGGCTCCGGCGGCGGTATAAATCCGGCGCGGCCAAGTGCCAAGTCTTTCGTGAAATGAATATAGTTAATTTTTCCTATCAAGCTCTGCGGCGGATCATCGTTCTCAATAATGATAGCTTGTCTGTCCTGCGGCATATTGCTTAGTGAAGTATAAAACTTCTCCTTCATGTCATCCGGTATTGCTTCATCTGGCTTTACTTTCGCTTTGTCGGCACCGCGGTAGGTGACCAGCGGGGAATCCAGCACCACGAAGCCAGGATGTGGCATATTCTTCTCTACACAAAGCTCCATAAGCGAGATGATGAAAGCAGCGTGAGTGATAGCACGATAGCCCTTACCTTGCTCTGAACGATTCTTATCGCCAATGGTTATGTCCTGATTTACCTCGCTAAAGGAAATGCGGCCTAAATTCGGGTAGCCCCACTGCTTCAGGTTTTTTTCTATCTTCTGCATCAGCTCGCCAGATTCTGCGGCTTGCACACCTCCCGGCACATCGGACTCATGCTTCGGTGGTGCTTTCAAATCATTTTCTGCATCTGTTTTCAAATCCTGCATCATTTTAATCTGGTCGAAGACGCCAATCATAATCTCGACATCTTTTTTCGTTTCAAAGAGCTGCTTGAGCTGGTTTTTCAGATGCGAAACGTTCGGCTCTAATTTCTCGGTTACAACCTTGTCAATGCGTTTATATTCCGATTCGTTACTCTCCTTTAGGTTCTTGAAGTCAGTTAATTCGCCCTCGACTTGCTTAATGGTTTTCGCTAAATCGCCTTTGAGAGAGTTGATTTTCTTTTTCTCTCTTTCGCATGAGGCCTTAATCTCGTTAATTTCTTGCTCGCTAATTACGCATTCCGGTTGATGATGCGCTGGTTCGGAACCACAAAGTGGACAGTTGACATCATTTGACAGTGCCAACCCATTGCCTGTTTCTATAATTGCATCCAACCTGTCTAAATCCGTTTGGTAGTGCTGGGTTAGCAGGGTGAAGCGGCTTACAATCTCATTGAGCTGGTCGATTTTCGATTCTGCGCTGATCGCCGTATCAAAGGCAGCTTTGCGTTCCTCGCGTAGATCTTCAATCTCGCGCTGGTCGGCAAATATCTGGTTCGTGTTGCCTTCGATAGAAACATTCAGCTTTTCGAGCTGATCTTCCAGCTCTAGCTTTGTCACATCTTTTTTTAGATTGAGCGTGTTTTTTTCGATGAGCTGCCCTAGCACCCTTATTCTGGCATTCGCGTCAGCCCGACGAATTGCCGGTTTTTGCTGCTTGATGATGTGGCTGTAGTCGATGCCAGTGAGCATGAAGCGAAACAATGCTTTTTCGTAGGTTTTGTTAATAACTTCGCCCGCGAAAACTGGTGACTCGCTCTCCTGAATTTTTATCTCATCTACCAGCAGCAAACCACGCAGAATGTTGAAAGTCAGACTGACCGTTTCGTTGCTCTCATTTTTCTTGAGCTTTTTATTGTTCATGCCCAAAATATCGAGCAGATATTTTGATATATTCTGCGGTGCGATCGCGTGGCTTGAAACGATTTCCTGTGCAGTATTTTCAGTGATATCGTCAAACGCGGCCTTATAAATGCGTATGTCATCCGAAAGAATACTGCGCTCCAAAGTGAAAACAGAACCGCCTGCACTGACCGTCAGAAACAAGTTTGTGTAGCCCCGAGCCTCTGGCGGTTGCTTTGGCTTGCTACCACTGCCTAGGACAAAATTCAGGCACTCGAAAATCAGTGTCTTGCCAGTATCGGAAGGGCCAGAGATAACGTTCAAACCTGGCAGAAAGTCGATGACAGCAGGTTTCCTTTCCGAATTGTCTGGGCTGGTATAGACGAGCTTTTTAAGTATCAATCGGCTCATATGTTACCATATTTTAGCAGAGCTTCTTTCTCGAACTCTCCACCCCATCTATCAAGGTTTTCTTGGAAAAACTTTTCCAACTGCTTATCAGTGTATTCGTCGAAAACTTCGATCAGCCATATCGCGCGCTCTTTCAACATCCCGACGTATCGAGACGCCAAACTGTCTAAAAACGGCGTGGCGTTATCCGATGCGGAATATACGATGCCGGTTTTATCGTATTCCCTGACCACCAGCTTACGGCTCATCATCAGCAACAAGCCTTGCTCCAATATTTTCCGCTTTACCAGCACTTCGCCGGATCGGTGCGGTGTTGCAGGGTGAATGCTATTTGGACCGCCAGCATCGCCAGAATGCACCAGCAGATAATCGTAAAACACCAAGCGTTGCAGGTCGTAATCGCGGGGAAATGCATGTTCCAATATGACAAGCGAGCGCAGACCGCACTCTATGGCGCTGTTAAAAGGATGTGCTGTATCAACTTTCTTGGTCACGATTCGCCCATGCTAATTTATTATTATTTGCGAGCTGGTGACATATTCCTGCTCGATCTCTCATTTCTAACCTGTCTTTTAACGGATGGGAATCAATCTGAATTTTGAATGCTTCCTGCACCGCATTTTTCACACGCTCAAGCCCATGACTGTGTTCCGCAAGTATGATATTCTCAACACCAACGAAAATCTCATCTTGTAGCCGCTCAAATTCTCCTGCTTCCAAATAGTCGCGCGAGAAATTGTGCAACGATTCTGCGCAATAAAACTGGATACGCGCATCGCGCAAATGCTTTTTCAATCCCACATTTCCATCTACATCCGCCAGCTCGCAGGTATCCTTTTGCAGGTACTCCGCATAGGCATTAAACAGCTTTTGTATGTAAACCGCTTCGTTATCTGCAAAAGATTCTGGCGGCTGCTGGTTTCCTGGCCGCTGTGGTAAGCCGCCGCCGAAACGATGATGATAATACGGAGTCTGGCGATGAATATCCAGCATTTGTAAAATCGTTTTGTCAGAAACTATCGAAAAGTCGAAGGCTGCAACATATTCTTTGAATTTGCCTGCCAGCTTGACCTTTTTCGTGGATGTAATGGCATCCTCGCAATGTTTCTTCCAATTTCGCATAAGTTGCTTTTTCAACTCTTCCGGCTTGCCGCGCATCAGCTTAGATAATGCAGTACCGATGCCATGCGGCGCGACGAAGTAATAAGCACTCGGCACGGGATATTCACCCGTGAAGGTATGATAGCAGAGCTTTCCTAATTCTGCGTAAACGTTGGTCGGGAACAACGCATTTTTATAATGCTTGCACTGATAATTATCCCAGCTGCCTTCAAAGCCTTTGTCGGTTTTGAACGCGGCAATATCGATACCTTGGTCGCCCGCGCCGCCAGCACGTCGAACATTGTGATAGATTTCTTTCAGGTGATGAGTGCACTCTTCAATAAAATGCTCCCACTCCTTATCGTCGTAAAGCTGGATGCGTTTCTGCGGCGTGAGCGTGGGCCCGATGTTAACCAGGTCGCTATAAGTGGGCTGGCCTGCCGGTATCGTAATTTCTTCTAATTGAACTGCCATATATTATTTCCCAAACCTTGATAATATCCCACCCAACGTAGCGCTTGGCTTGATTTCAGTGTGAGGTATGAGCACATAACGCCACGGCTTGCCGCCGTGCTTAAGCTCATGCTCGGTAGCAGCCTCGCACCAGCGAATGGCGGCTGCGGCTTTTTCCTTCACCTCAGCGGTATTCACATCACGCTCTGCCTTGGGCTCGCAGATCAGCTTCTCCGTTTTTGTTTCCACCACAAAGTCTGGCTCGTAGGTGTTTTCGCTGGTGTAGAAGATTTTGAAATCTTCCCGCGCTGGCTTGAACCACTTCAGCACAGTTTCTTCGTCTTCGAGCATCACGGCGAATTGCCGTTCGGTGTCGGAGTGAAACTTCTGGATCGGGTAAAGACACTTGCGGTATCCCTGAAACAGCATGCCACGGATCATTGAGCGATCATCGACCTGATTGCGGAAGTAACGGGCTTTCTCACCAGCATCGTAGGACACGCTGGCAATCTTTGGTCGCTCGAAGCCACGCACGACAGTCACTTCAAACTCTGTTACCCCACGGCGGAAATGCGCTTGCATCTGGGCATGTATGACGTTTGCCAACTCCTTGCGGAAGTATTGCAGGACATTCAGCACGTCATCCGCTTCGGTCAGGTAGGAGCGCAAATAGGCAACCATCTGGCCGGCAAGGTCATAAAGCACTTCCGCATGGTCATCATACGAGATGTCATCAAAATCCATGAGAGCCGACACGATATAGTTTTCTGGGCGTTCCTCATCGAAAATGACGTAATCGCTCTGCAACTGCTCGCGCTTTGATGTGCGCAGGTGCTGAATGAGAATCTGCTGCTCAACAGGGTTGAAGCGACCGATGCCAGCGGTATCCAGCTTAAAATGCTCGAACGTGTAATTCTGAGAGCCTTTCGGGGTCAGGATAATACGCGGAATATCTATCGTGTTCTGGATGAAGGCTTCCGTGACCTTCTTCACCACCTCGGCAACGTTCGGCGTTTCAATGATGCCTGAAAGTTCGGCCTGAGCTGGCGCAATGCGCTCTTCCACCTGCCGGATGATTTCTTGCTGCACTTTCTCTTCACTCAAATTGCGCGAGGTCGGCAGACGCTCGAACGATTTTATGATTTCCATCGTGAAGCTGGCGACTTTCTTTTCTTCTTCACCGAGGAAAAGCGGCTTTTGCACTGGCTTCGCGGCGGGTGCGCTGGCGGTGGCGGGCTCAAAGAAATCATCGGGCATGGATGCGGTTGCCTGATTGCCCAGTATCGCATCGAGGTTAGAACGTATCTCCACGGCTTTCTTCGGAGTCAGGCTAATATCTCGGCCAATGACAACCCCAGTGCGGATAATGGAATGCTTCTCGTTTGATTCCTTAATGATTTCATCGAAACGGTCATGCGCCACGATGGTGAGGCGATCAACCGCCGATACACCCGTGCGCTTACCGTATGGCAGACGCAAACCACGTCCGATAGATTGCTCTACCAGCGTGCGGGAGTTAGCAGCGCGCAGCGGCACAATCGTGTAAAGATTGGTTACGTCCCAACCTTCCTTCAGCATATTCACGTGCACCACGATTTCTGTTGGCTCGTTCGGATCTTCTACTGAGAGTAGGCGCTGAACGGTTTCATCTTTTTCCTCGCCAGATTGAGCGGAATGCACCGTAATCACGCGGTCACGGTATCTGCCCTGGAAGAAATCATCGCTCTTGATGGTTTCCACGATTTTGCTGGCATGGTTCACATCCTGCGCCACCACCAGCATAAACGGCTTCACATAGGGCTTATCGTTATTGTCGGCATAGACTTTCAGCTCGGTTTTCACCGTTTCGTGAATGCGGATACCATCTTCCAGCTTGAGCTGCTCCAGCTGATCTTCCGTGTAATTCGCAGCGTTGAAGTTTTCCCGCGTTGCAACGGCGGGTTCTTTCACATAGCCATCTTCCATCGCCCGATAGAGGGGGTAGCTATAAATGACGTTTTTGAATGGTGTGGATTTTTTACCTTGCTCCACCTGCGGCGTTGCGGTCAGTTCAAGCCCAAGCACAGGCTTCAGCTCATTGAGGGCGCGTACACCCGCACTGGCGCGATAGCGGTGCGACTCATCCATGAGCAGCACCAAATCTTCGAGCTTCGACAGATAATCAAAATAGCTCTCACCAATATATTCCGACAGCTTGCGGATGCGCGGAGCATTGCCGCCGCGCACTTCGCTGTTGATCTTCGAGATGTTGAAAATGTTGATATGAATCGTTTCTGCCTGACCGAGAAGGTCAGTGCCGCGCACCCCGCGTCCCGTTTCATAGTTATCACCCGTGATGATTTCAGGCGGATTCAGCACAAACTCAGAGATGCCCTGAAACACGTATTTCGGCGTGTTCGGCGTAAAATCGGCAATCAGCTTGTTGTAAATGGTTAGGTTCGGTGCCAGCACGAAGAAATGCTTGATGCCCTTAGCGAGGTGCAAATAGCTGATAAACGCACCCATCAGGCGGGTTTTACCAACACCCGTTGCAAGCGCAAAGCACATGGAGGGGAATTCGCGCTCAAATTCCTCAACGCTTGGAAACTCAGACTTGATGACTTCCAAATCCTGCTCAAGGGTGCGCTCCTTATTCAGCGGGATGATTTCCGAGATGCGCGATAGGATTTCCAGCGATTCACGCTGCGGCGTGCGTAAGCTGAGGCGGTTGCTGATTGTGTTAATGTGCTTGTTCATAAGTTACTCCCCAGCCTCTTCAAACAGTGGCATCGTTGTGGCCGGTTTTGATTTTTTGGTTACTTTCTCTTCTGGCTCTTCCTTCGTCATTGGCAGGTTCTGAACATTCAGCGAATAGTCGTCTTTGCCCCATTCGCACTTATTCAGCACTGCACGGGGGATTTTCTTCAGTGTCAGATTCGGGAATTCATCCGCCTTGGCGCGGAAAGCACCGCAGCAGATCAGCAGCGTGCGATTATCACCAACTTCCTGAGAAATCGTTGCCAGCTGCGCCTGATCCAGCGTCTGCGTGGTCACATAAATGAAATCGGTTTCAGTCGATGCGCCGTGAATCCAGTATTGCTCATCACTCGGCGCATACTTAAAGCCCATGAGCTTGCACAGGGCTTCCGA
>CAZFOM010000076.1:4397-9922 GCA_964520155.1 uncultured Rickettsiales bacterium | reverse complement strand
CCTCAATAAACTGCGGGTGATGTGCCCACTCGTCATAGGTTTCAAGGTTGACCGACGACAGGCAGCACACGGCGGTGCGCTCGTTACCCAGATGGTCACGACCGGTAGGCAGCGTGATTTCGCTGCACAGGTTTGACATCTTGACCTCCAGGCCGAGCTGTTTGTGGTGCTCGGGGATGGACTTGTTCACATTATCTATGAACAGAATATACGGCTCGCCGGTTTCCATACGCGCGGTGAGCAGCTTGATCCACAGGTCGCGTGCTTTCATGGTATGCACCACGCGGCCGGTTTTGGGGCTGACCAGATCCCAGTCGCCACCGGCTTCCACCGCCTGCATGAACGCATCACTTACGGTGACGCCGTGATGGACGTTCAGCGCTTTGCGGTTCGGATCGCCACCGGTTGGGCGGCGAATATCAATAAACTCTTCGATCTCAGGATGCGAGATTGGCATATAGAGCGCCGACGATCCGCGACGCAGGGAGCCTTGCGAGATTGCAAGGGTAAGCGAATCCTGCACGCGCATGAACGGAATCACGCCCGAGGTTTTGCCGTTACCGCGCACCTTCTCGCCGATCGAGCGCAGATTGCCCCAGTAGGATCCAATCCCGCCGCCGCGTGCGGCAAGCCAGACATTCTCATTCCACAGATTGACGATGCCCTCGAGCGAATCGTCGGTTTCATTTAAGAAACAGGAAATAGGCAGGCCACGATTGGTACCGCCATTCGACAGAATAGGCGTTGCCGGCATGAACCACATGTTGCTGATATAGTCATAAAGGCGCTGCGCATGTTCGATATTATCGGCGTAATGCGTTGCCACGCGCGCGAACATATCCTGAAAACCCTCTCCTTCCATCAGATACCGGTCTTCTAGAGTGGCTTTGCCGAATACGGATAATTTGGAATCTCTGGAACGCTCTACCTGTACTGCCATCATGTTATTATTCCCCTTTAACTAGGTTTTTGTGAGTGTTGGTTTTCGTTTTAGAAGCCGCCCCGCTTTCGCGATGTGCAACTACCATTTTATAAACACTCAAAAGAACCAGTCAATATATTGTCTCATTATTTATCTCACCTACTATATATTGTGTTTATTACAGCGATTTAATGTTTACAGATGATTCCACAGTCGAAACGAGTTTCATAATAACCTGATAAATATGGGATTGCAAAAAAAACCATTAGATGAGTCTCAATAATCTATTCACATCCTCTTGTGGTCTCATCCACGAGCTACGCACAGTTTATACCGCATCTTTCCCGCTTGGTGTGTGTGATGTGTGCAACGGTAGGACAAAAGGTAGTAAGGCCTGTGGATAAGTTGGGGGCTGTTCAAGTGTGGAATTTCTAACTATTTGAATAAAAAAGAAAAATCTTTTACCAACGCAGCGTATAAATCGCGTTTGAAAGGCACGATCAGATCCGGAAGCGCCTCGGGTTTGACCCATTTCCACTCGAGAAACTCTGGTTCTTCCGTATGGATATTGATATCGGAATCCACTCCCTCAAACTGCATCGCAAACCATTTCTGTTTCTGCCCGCGAAAGCGACCGCCCCAGATGATCGGAATTAGATGATCGGGTAAATCATAGTGATACCAATCCGCACTTTCGGCCAGAACCGACGCCTTGTGTGTGCCGGTTTCCTCACGCAGTTCGCGCATCGCGGCTGTGCGTGGATCTTCTCCCGCATCAATACCGCCTTGGGGCATCTGCCAGGCCTCCGATGTTGTATCAATGCGGCGCGCAACAAACACCCGCCGATTCTGATTGATGAGCATGATGCCTACACCGGAACGATAGGGCAGGGACATGGGCCTATTGCTTGGCTCTAGAAGATAACTGCGCAGTGAGGGGAACGAGTTCCACGCCTTCCGCTTTGAGCGTATCGGCAATGTGCGTGAGTGCTGCAAGCGTCACTGGATAGGCCTTCGTCACCCCGATCGCGCGCCCTTCTTTTTTCGCTTGGACGACGAGCGTGCGAATCGCCGCGTTCACACCTTGGGGAGTGAGGGTTTCATCGAGCATCACATCTGCCGTAAGCACAAGCTGGCCACGGCGGGTGGCCTCCTCACGCAACGCGGCGTTCTGTTCGCTACCCACATACACAAACCCGATTCCGCGCCGATTCAATTCTTCAAGAAACGGATTCAAAAAACCAGACAGCGGTGTCAACGCATCCCCTGACGGGGCGATTACCCCTGAAAATCCCTGAAACCGCGACAGGCTCCAATGCATCCGCTTGGTGTTTTCTTCCGCAGGCTGATCAGCAAGCAGCGCATACGGCCCGGGATCCGATGCCGGATAATCGGTGGGCTGAAAAGGAATATCCGCCCAGGACTCAAACCCGAGATTACGGGCATTGATAACCCATAACGGTGTGTAGGGTGCATAGGGGGAAAAACTGAGGGTAAAGCGGTTAGGCAGAGCGATCGCGGTCTCGGTCATGCTGCGCATCTGGCCAAGGCCGGTGATCACAATCGAGACATGCGGTTTTTTTGCATCGAACAACACCGATTTGCCGTAATACTTCCACGGTGCTGTACCATCTGCGGCAATGATCGGCAGAGATAAATCACCCACGGTTTCAACCAACACAGGATTGGGCGCGAGCGCAAGACTTTCAGTGCCGCGCGCGACAGGGGATGGTTTGGAAGCCTCGCGCTGCTGCTGTGCGACTGAGACATCCGGCTCAACCGGAGTCGCAGGGCGTGGAGCGGTAACAGGCGGATTGGCTTGCGATGTGGGTGGTGTAATGGTGTTAGAAGCCGGTGTGTGTGGAGCAGAGACAGGCGCTTTTGGCTTAAATCCGCCCTCTACTTTCTCGCCGGCAAGCGTAATCAGCACGCGCTGACCATTTGCCAGAGCTTTCTGTGCCAGACGTTCACCTGAAAACAGTGCATACCCTGCCATGCCCACCACGGCAATTGCCAGAAGCGCACACCCACTTCCCCACACACTGACCGGCAAGACAGACGTGGAATAGGTGGATTCCGACATGAGCGACCTATTCGTTTGCCGCGGCGTTCTGTTTGTAGACGGCCAGACCCCGTAATAAATCGAGTGCGCGCGATAGCTGGAAGTCCTGCGACGCTGTGATCTCGCCATCTGCCGTGCGATCTGTCACGGCTTCTTTCTCTTCTTTTTCATCCTCATCCTTCGCGTCTCCGCTGCGGTTTTTGGTCAGAAAATCTTCATCCACTTCATCGTTTTTAAGGCGATTTTTGAGATTCGCTTCCAGCCGCAAACGATCGCGTTTAATCGGTTCGATTTTGGCCTGTTCCACTTCGATATCGGGTTCAATGCCTTTGGCTTGAATTGAATGACCTGAAGGTGTGTAATAACGCGAGGTGGTCAGTCGCATCGCTCCATGTTCCGGCAATGGAATCACGGTTTGCACCGACCCTTTGCCAAAGGATTTCGTGCCCATGACGATCCCACGTTTGTGATCTTGCAATGCCCCCGCGACGATTTCTGAGGCGGATGCCGAACCGTTATTGATCAGCACCACGATCGGTGCGCCGGCGGCAATATCGCCAGGCCGCGCGCTGTAGCGCTTGGTCTGCTCGGGGTCGCGGCCACGAGTCGAGACGATCTCGCCCTGATTGATAAACGCATCCGACACCGCGATCGCCTGATCGAGCAGGCCACCCGGGTTATTGCGCATATCCAGCACAATGCCGCGCAGCTTTTTATCTTTCAGCTCTTTCATCTGTTTATCGAACTCATCTTTCATTTTGTCGAACGTCTGTTCGTTGAAGGAGGTAATGCGAAGATAGATGATATCGTCAAAGAGCTTGGAGCGTGCCGACTGAATTTTGATCACTGCGCGCTTGATCATCATGTCGAGCGGCTCGCTTTCGCCTTCGCGGGCGATCGTGATTTTGACCGTTGTGTCCACCAGCCCGCGCATCTTGTCCACGGCTTCGGATAAGGTCATGCCCATGACCGGCTCGTCATCAATATGCGTGATATAGTCACCCGCATGAACACCGGCCTTGAATGCGGGCGTATCGTCGATCGGCGAAACCACCTTCACCAGCCCGTTTTCCATCGTCACTTCGATGCCCAGTCCGCCAAATTCGCCTTTGGTCTGCACCTGCATTTCTTTGAAATTCTTTTCCGTCAAATAGCTCGAATGCGGATCGAGCGAGGTCAGCATCCCGTTGATGGCATTTTCGATCAGATCGCTGTCTTTGACCGGCTCGACATAATCGGTGCGCACGCGCTGGAACACCTCGCCAAACAGATTCAGCAGTTCGTAAGTATCTTCCTTGATCGGCTCGTCTTCACTTTTTTCCGCCTCGCGTGAAAACGAAGGGTTGCTGAATAAAAGCGCTCCACAAAGCAATGCAATGGTCAGGGAAAAACGACGATCGAGAGAAGAAAACATAGGTGAGGAATCAAACGGTAAGGGTTGCTAGCTGCGTATCCAGGGAGCAGGATCCACCGGACGGCTGTTCTTTCTTAGTTCAAGATAAAGGGTCTGGCTAGGGGATTTTGTGCCGGTGCGGCCAATCGGCTCTCCCTCGCGCACCACATCTCCCGGGGCACATTGAATCTCGGACAACCCTGCGACCAGCGTATGAAATCCATCCGTGTGGCGTACGATCACCATGCTGCCGTAATCCATGAACGGGCCGGTAAACACTACTTCACCATCATACCATGCGACGACTGAGGCATTGGCGCGGACTTTCAGCTCAATGCCTTTGCTCGATTCGCGGCCGCTTCCTCTGGTGCCGAAACGGCGGATAATCTCACCACTTGCTGGCAGGCGTAGCGCGCCTTTGGCGGCAGCAAATGAACGCACCTTACCCGATACGGAAGGAATTTTTGTCGCGGGTTCTTTCGTTGCCTGCTGTTTTTTGCGGTTGTCTTCCAGGCGTTCGACCAGATCTTCCAGATTCTTGGCCTGTCGCGCCAGATCGCGCGTCACCTTTGCCTGCCGCCGCTGTTCCCCAAATAGCTGTTCCTGCAAACGGGTGCGCGTGATGATTTTCTGATTCAGCTCTTTCTGTTTGCGTTCGAGTGCGCTTCGGTCTTTTTCGCGTTTTTCGTAATTGCTTCTGAGTTTGCCTTCCAACACATCGAGCGCGGCAAGCTGCTGCTTGAGTGCATCCGATTCGGCCTTGAGATTCTCTGTTAGAATCGCAAGAATCTGTCCGGCTTTCAGGGTTTTTCCGATTTCGCCTGGCATCGCTACCACGGCTTCTGGCGGCGTCTTGGACAGGCGCACCATGCTCGCAAGAGAAGCCTCAATCTGCTTCTGCCGCGCGTTCATCTCTTCGGTTTTTTTGCGCTTCTCCGACTCAAGGATCGCGATTTTCCCGTCCAGATCATCGAGTGTGCGCTCCTGCTTTTGAATGTCTTCCGCGAGACTCACCATCTCTTCTTTCAGTGGCGTAAGCTCACGCGTGACCCGTTCGCTTTTGGATTTCAACTCCTGCTGTTTTTTCTGTGAGGCTTCGAGCCTTTTTTGCGTTTCGGACAGGCGTTGCTGTTCACGGCTTGATTCGG
>CAZFOM010000076.1:0-4387 GCA_964520155.1 uncultured Rickettsiales bacterium | reverse complement strand
ATAGCACCCAACACCAACACGCTGAGCGTAAACGATAAGAGTGAATAAATAAGGCGACTACGCATGGAGCGTTACGCGAAGATCCGCAGATACCATCGAGCGTCCGGTCATGGCGGATGGAATCGGAAGTCCGAGCAGATCGAGCAGGGTAGGGGCAATATCCGCCAGTTTTCCCTCCGGCATATTCCATGCGGCGCCTTTGAGCGAAGGCGAGGCAATAATGAGCGGCACGAGGTTCAATGTGTGCGCGGTATGCGCTTGCCCTGACGCGTGATCCATCATCATTTCGGCATTGCCGTGATCGGCGGTGATGATCAGGGCGCCGCCTTGTTTCTCAACTGCCTCCCACACCCGACCGAGGCATTGATCCACGGCCTCCACCGCCTTGGTTGCTGCTTCCAGATCCCCCGTATGGCCCACCATGTCGGTATTGGCGTAGTTAGCGATGATCACATCGTAGGTGCCAGATGCGATCGCCGCCACCAGCTTATCGGTGACTTCAAACGCCGACATCTCGGGTTTCAGATCGTAGGTGGCGACTTTCGGGGAGGGGACGATAATACGGTCTTCGCCCTGAAATACCTCTTCACGTCCGCCGTTGAAGAAAAACGTCACATGCGGGTATTTCTCGGTTTCTGCGATACGCAATTGTTTGAGTCCATTACGCGCAAGCACTTCCCCTAAAATATCGGTCAGTGGTTCGGGTGGGAACAGGGTTTGCATCCAGGCCGCGTGTTTACTCGAATACTCGCTCATGCCCAAAGCGGCAGAAAATGCGATCGGCCTTTCACGCGGAAAGCCTTTGAATTGGGGATCGAGCAGGGCTTCCAGAATTTCACGCGCACGGTCGGCACGGAAATTGGCCATGAGAATGCCGTCCCCAGCTTTCATGCCGCGATAGGAATTCAGTACACTTGGCAACACGAACTCATCGGTGATGTTATTTGCATAGCTCGTTTCAATCGCACTTTTCCAGTCGGAGAAATGCTGGCCATAGCCTTGCGTGAGCGCGTCAAACGCCAGTTTCACTCGCTCCCAGCGTTTGTCCCGATCCATCGCGTAATACCGTCCTGAAACCGTGGCGATGCGAATCCCATCTACCCCTTTTATATCGCGCTCGAATTGCTCCATGTAGGTCAGAGCGCTTTTGGGCGGTGTATCGCGACCATCGAGAAACGCATGGATATTTACCTGGGCACCATGTGAGGCGATAATGGTTGCAAGCGACGAAATATGATGCTGGTGTGAGTGCACCCCGCCATCCGACATCAGTCCCATCAGATGCACATTTCCACCGGCTGCTTTTACCGAAGATATAAAATCAACAAGTATTTTATTTTGTACAAGCGCGCCGCTCGCAATCGCCTGATCAATTCGCGGTAGATCCTGCATCACAACCCGACCGGAGCCGATATTCATGTGACCGACTTCGGAATTGCCCATCTGACCGTGCGGCAGTCCCACATGCAATTCGGAGGCGTTGATGATACCGTGCGGATAATCGTTCCACAGCGCATCGAAATGCGGGGTTCTCGCACGATGAATTGCGTTGTGATCGGTGTCTTCTCGGTGCCCCCAACCATCGAGGATGGTGAGCACCACGGGTGTAAAGCGCTGCATAAATGCTGTCATAGCGTGTGGCTTACGCTTGTGCAAGCAACCAGCATTTGATTATTGAAGATAGGATCGAGGTTTACCTTGTTCAGTGGGAGTGTGCTGTTCTGTCGATTTCACTTTTTGTTCAAATACAGCAATCAATGTATCCGTGTAGTGGTCTTCAAAGGTTTCTCCTCTTTTTATGATCTCTTGACACCACGTTGGGATTTCCGCATTTTCGTCTATCGAGCAGAGAGACAAAAATGTTGAGAAGGCACGTTTGCTGTCTTCTGCTTTTTTCTGGTTTTCCGGAGTTTTGTTTTGTGCATACACGCGAACAGCCTTGTATAAATTAAAAGCGCGCGTTTTAAGATTGATTTTGGCACCGTTATCCACTCCACCCTTTCCATCTGGTAGCAGTAGAAGTAAGAGATCATTTGGAAAAACCGCTTCAAACACCTTTGAAACGTACTGTAGATCCTTAACCACTTGAATAGGGTCGTTCATACTACTGCTGCATGGCGGCCATGGCGGCGCGAAGCGCTTCTTTGCTTGCGGGTTGACCGGAGGTGACATAATAGACGGTCTTAGCCATCGAGGTCGCAAAATCGCCAATCCGCTCGAAATTTTTAATCGAAAACACCACATGCGTGAAGGCTTCCACATGCGAGGGGTCGGATTGGATTTCCTGCTGCATCTGATTGAGTAGCTGGTGGTATTGCTCATCCACCTCATCGTCCTGCATCCATACTTGCATGGCCTTTTTGGGGTCGCGCGTTTCAATGGCGCTCAAGGCGTCATCGAGCATACGCACCACGCTTTCCACCATCTCGTTGATCGGCTTCTCGATGCGGCGCGCACTATAGGTGCCCATTTTCTGGGAACGCTTGGTAATGTTTTTGGCAAGATCACCGGACTGTTCGAGTGAATCGGCAATCTTGAGGGCGGAGGTGACAAAGCGCAGATCCACCGCCATCGGATTTTGCAGTGCCAGCAGAATGGTGGCCTGATTTTCGATAGTGGCGTAAAGCGCATTGATCTTGCGGTCGGTGGTGACGGCCACTTCCACCAGCGATGGATCTTTATGCACCAGCGCTTTTGCTGAGTTGAGCACCAAGGTGCGCACCAGACTGCCCATCTCCAAAATGGACTGGGTCAGTTGCCCCAACTGGATGTCGTAGGACTTCAACGTATGATTATTCACAGTGCAACCGTTGATTATTTTTCCATCATTATACGCGAAATTTATGTGCTGGCCAGAGAGAAACGTCACTCGCGATGATACGGATGACCCGACAGGATCGTCTGCGCGCGGTAAAGCTGTTCGACGAGCATCGCACGCACCAGCATATGCGGCCAGGTGAGTGTGCCAAACGCCAGACGCATATGACTGGCTTTGACGAAGGTCGGATTCAGACCATCGGCGCCACCGATGGCAAAGCCGATATGGGCGATGCTGCGATTCTGCCACTGCCGTATGTGGGATGCGAACTCTGCGCTGGTGAGAGCGTCGCCGCGCTCATCGAGTGCAACGATATGTTCCGCTGACCCAAGGGTTTGCGAAAGCCATGATGCTTCAAGCGATTTTCGTTCAGAGATAGAGGAGGTTTTTTTCGGTTCAAACTCTTTGATCTCGAGTTTCCAGTGCAACCGCTTGCGGTATGACTCGATCAGATCGCGCTCGGGAGACTGTTTCAGTTTGCCAATCGCGGCAATGGTAACGCGCATACAACAACTCACATACTATCGTCCGCGCGATAGGAAACGGTGCCCGCACTGTGCGAGCGGCTTAGACTGCGACTTCCGTCGTTGCCGACAAATCCGCACCCCACATCTTTTCGAGATTGTAGGTGCGGCGTGCATCTGGCCGCATGATGTGCACCAGCACGTCACCGGCATCTACGACGATCCAGTCCTCGGACTCCCTGCCATCCACCGACACGAAATCAAAGCCGATCGCACGCAGTTTTTCTGCGATGTGTTCGGCCAAAGTCTGCATATGTCGTTGAGAGGTGCCGGACGCAATGACCATATAGTCAGCAAGGGAAGATTTTCCGGCGAGATCGAGAGCAACAATGTCTTCCGCTTTATCGTCGTCCAGAGAAGTCTGGATGATGCGTTTCAGTTTTTCCACATGAAAGGTGGGATAAACGATCGTGATAAAGAACCTCCTTACCAAAGCATTACATCTTCATTATGCCATCAAACGAGCCGTTTTCCAAGACAATTGTTTTACCAGACCCATTTTGATATAACCAACCCGAAACCATACGGGGAGTGGGTGGATGGATTTTCTGCGAAAAAACACCGCATTATCGCTTGGGCTGGGTCTGCCTCTGCTGATCGTCGTGCTGTTTGGGTTTGCCAGCGTGTTGCCACGGTATTTTGTGGCGCCACCGCAACATGAATTGCTGTTTGCTACGGATTATAACGAATACGGTGAAGGTATGCGCTTTGACGTAAGAGATGGGGCGCTTCAGGCGTATTATACGGGTCAGAAAGTAAGCGGGTATATCCCACCACGGCTGTATCGTTTTAATCCAGCCGCCATGGAAATTCGTCAGATACGGTATGAGATCCCCTCCACCGTACAAACGCGCGATTACACCCAGCCTTTTGTGGAGGACAAATCGGTGCATCCCGTAACCATTGAAGAAACGGTTGGGCTTACACTCTATCCCGAGCTTCTTTCGCCCGATGGATACATGTTTTATGCAGGCGATTATTACCGCGCGGGTGGGGGATTTTTGTTTGAGATATTTTATGGCTGTCTCTTATACACATCTGACGG
>CAZFOM010000075.1:6727-10062 GCA_964520155.1 uncultured Rickettsiales bacterium | reverse complement strand
TTCTTCGGTAAGCCCCACGACGCCGGATTTCTTGATCTCATCCAAGATCTGTTCATTGATGTTGTTTTTAGCAAGTACTGCTGCCACCTGCACCGCATGGGAGAATGCCAACGCATCGGCAGAGCCATGGCTTTTGACGAGAATACCGTTCAGACCGATCAGCATCGCGCCGTTGTGTCTGCGGGGATCCAGGCTTTTACGCACCTTGTTGATCTCGGCGCTGGCAAACACATAGCCCAGTTTGGAAAGCCATGACGATTTGAGTGCCTGCTTGAAATAGGTGCTGAACATGCGGGCGGTACCTTCTGCGGTTTTGAGCGCGACGTTACCCGTGAAACCGTCGGTCACCACCACATCCACCGTGCCGGACGTAATATCATTGCCTTCGACAAAGCCGTAAAAGTTGAGCTTCAGATCGCTGTTTTTAATTAACTGGTGGGCTTCCTTGACGTTTTCATGCCCTTTCATTTCTTCTGAACCAACGTTCAATAATCCGATGCGTGGATTATCGCGCTTGAGCACCACGCGCGCATAGGCATCACCCATCACTGCGAACTGAAATAGCGTATCGGCATCGCATTCGACATTCGCGCCGAGATCTAAAAACGCCACATCCTGTTTGAGAGAAGGCACCACCGCGATGATCGCGGGACGGTAAATCCCCTCGAGCATTCGCATTCCCAATTTGCCCATGGCCATGAGGGCGCCGGTATTGCCGGAGGAAACAACGGCTTTGGCTTTGCCGTCTGCGACCGCGTCAATCGCCAGCCGCATACTGGATTGTTTGCCTTGACGGATTGCCACCGAAGGTTTGTCGTGCATCGCCACCACCACGTCGGTGTGGATCACGGTGGATTTCCGCCGCACTTCGGGAAAGGCATTCAACACGTCATGGATACGGCCTTCGATACCGTACAGCAGGAATTGCAGCTCGGGATGTTTGAACAGTGCGCGATGTGCGCCTTCAATCACGGCACGCGGCGCATGATCGCCGCCCATGGCATCCAGTGCGATGGTGAGTGATTCACCCACGCCCCTATCCTTTCACGAAACCGTCAGAACTACGCGTTGACCTTGGCGGTCGTCACCTGACGGCCTTTGTAATAACCATCGGGCGAAACATGGTGAGGGCGCTTGAGTTCGCCGCTGGTCTGGTCTTCCACCACCTTTACGCCTTTGAGCGCCATATGGGAGCGGCGCTGACCGCGACGCGATTTGGAAATTTTCTTCTTGGGTACTGCCATGACACTTACCTTGCTAGCTTATGTGTAGGAAGGCAGCGTCATAGCGTATTGCCCGCGTTGACGCAATGCTTTTATCATGCTGTATTTGTGCAAGAAAGCGTTGCTATACGGCCATTGCCACGAATAGCATTCAAGCTGTTGTAAATGCGTAAGATTCGTCCGTTTTCAATAACCGCCCTTTTCTTACAGGCGAAGTTGCTTGTCATACCGGCGAATGCCGGTATCCAGCGCGCCACGTCTGTGGCGCAGAAAAGCATGAAAAGGCTGGATGCCAGCCTCCGCTGGCATGACAGGAACTCTGTACATCGCAGGGGAGGTGATTCTAAGAAAGATTTAACCAAACTGTCACACTCCACGCGGTTTTTTTTGCTATGGTGCTAGCAACGCATAAACCCTTGGCAGATAATGGCAACACCTTCGACCAACCCACAGTCTCTTGCTTCTGCTGCATCTTCGCCCGCATTGGGGGGAGTAAGTTCAGCCGCACACGCTCTGACTCCCGAGCATTATACGAAAACGGTGAATGAGGCGAAAGGCTTTCTGGATTCATTAGTCGGAAACATAACGAAACTGGAAGCAGAACTCGCTGATCTAACCGAGCAGAGCAAAGCAGCAGGGCTTGATAAAAGGGTGGAAGAGAAAATCGCATCGTCACATGCCACCACGAGCCAATCGTTGCTGGAATTAAAAGAGCGTTTCAGGGGACACTACGAACAGACGATTGCATCGCTTGGCAAACTACACACCGATGTTACGGCGAGTGGCCATACGATTGAAGCCGTCGATCTTGCAAAGCAGATGAAGGAAACCCATGGCACTACCTTTGACGCACTGCTGAACTTCAAAAATACAATCAGGGAACAGGCGCAGGAAGCCGTAGCCGGACGATTCCAGAATATCGGAAATGCCGCAAATGCACCAAAAAAACCAGCGCTTGGTATCGTCAAATGGGTGGAATCGGTATATGAACGAGGAAAAATTAATCTTACTGATCGTCCACAAGGAGAATTAATGATTCGTCATAGTGCCTGTTATTTGTGCGCAGCTATGGGATTTAGCGCGTTTGTTGGTTATGTGTATAACGCAACACACCAACCGCGTAATGAAGAAGAAAAGTATCAGCAAGAACAAAGCAAGAAATATCTAATGATCTCAGGGATTGCTAGTCTGGGGGGAATTTTAGCAGCCGCACTCGCCGGCGGTGGCAAGCGTTCTGGCTTAGGGATGTAGTTTAGCTGGATGCCGCAATGAATGCGGCATGACAATACTTCTTCAATTCCTCCCATCCCCACATCTCCTCATCCCAATACTGCCTGTCACCCCGCACTTGTTGCGGGGTCTGGCTGGATGCCGCAACAAGTGCGGCATGACAATAACCATCAACTATCAACCACCAACTTCTTCATCGCATACACCCAATCGAGGGCTTCTTTCGGACTCATTTCATCGGGCTTCACGGATTCGATTTCGTTGCGGATAGCATCGCTTAGCGCATCGGGTTGCTTGGGTCTGGCCTGCGTCTCAAACAACGGCAGATCATGAATCAGCGGTTGCACCACTTTATCATCCCTGCCCTTCTCCAGCACCGATAACACGTCTTTCGCGCGCTCGGTAACGGCTTTGGGTAGGCCTGCCAGCTCCGCTACATGAATCCCGTAGGAACGATCCGCCGTTCCCTGTTCCACCTGGTGCAGAAACACCACCCTGCCCTGCCATTCTTTCACCTTCATGGTATAACACACAAGCGATGGCAGGCTGTCAGAAAGATGGGTGAGTTCATGATAGTGCGTGGCAAACAGCGCACGGCATCTGGTGGTCGAATGGAGATGCTCCACCACCGCCCACGCAATCGAAAGCCCGTCAAAGGTTGAGGTGCCACGCCCAATCTCATCGAGTATCACAAACGAGCGCGCAGTCGCCTGATGCAGAATGGCTGCGGTTTCCACCATCTCCACCATAAAGGTGGATTGCCCGCGAGCGAGATCATCCGCGGCTCCCACACGGCTGAACAGACGATCCACCAGCCCTATTTCCGCACGGCTTGCAGGTACGAACGACCCCATCTGCGCAAGAATCGCAAGGATGGCATTC
>CAZFOM010000075.1:0-6717 GCA_964520155.1 uncultured Rickettsiales bacterium | reverse complement strand
CCATGTTCGGCCCTGTGAGCAACCATAGACGCTGCGGATCCGACATATCACACCCGTTTGCAATAAACGCCGCTTCTCCAGTTGTTTGCAACATCCTCTCCACCACCGGATGCCGCCCATTCTCAATGGTAAATCGTGTATCATCATATATCTCAGGCCGGCACCAGTTCCGTGTGCGCGCAACAGTTGCAAGCGCTGCCGTCACATCGGTCACCGCAAGCGTTTCGGCCACCTGTCGTATAATCGTGGTTTCCGCAACCAGTTGCGTTCGTAACTGTTCAAACAATTCCAGTTCGAGCTTGAGCGCACGGTCATTGGATTCCGCGAGTTTACGCTCGAGTTCGGAGAGTTCCACAGTCGTGTAGCGAATCGCATTGGACATGGTTTGCCGGTGAATGAAGGATTCACCCGCTTTCTTTTCGTGCGCGGAGGTGATTTCGATGAAATACCCAAGAATGTGGTTAAAGCGGATCTTCAGACTCGAAATACCTGTCTCCTGCTGGTAGCGCGATTCCAGCGCCGCGATCATTTTCTGACCATCGGTTTTGAGGCGACGAAACTCATCGAGCGGTGGCGAATACCCTGTTGCAATGAATCCCCCTTCACGCGCAAGCAGCGGCGGCTCCGGCATCAACGCGCGAGCCAGCTCCTCCATCACCGTTTCGGGAATCATCACCTCCTGCCACAAATGCAGCATGGAACGGAGTGATTCCGGCACAGGCTTTAGCAGCGATTGCTTGATCAGCAGCGCGGCTTTGAGCCCCTCGTGAATCGCCATCATATCCCTTGGGCCACCGCGATTCATGCACAGCCTGGAGAGTGCACGTTCCAGATCCGGACAATGTGTGAGCTGCTCACGCACGTCTTCCATCCACGCCGAATGCGCCATGCACGCCGCAATCCGTGTTTGTCGCGTTATGATTTCCTCACGCCGCCCCAGTGGCGCCATCATCCAGGACGAAAGCATACGGCTGCCGCTTGCGGTCACGGTTTCATCCAGACACCACAACAGGCTTCCTTTGCGCTGCCCGCTTAGGGTCGAAACCAGCTCAAGATTACGGCGCGTCGCCGCATCAATTTCCATCGCGTCACCGTGTCTGAGCTGGCGCGGGAAATCCAGCTTTGGAAGTGCGGTTTTTTGCGTTAGTTCCACATACGCAAGCAGCACACCGCAGGCAACGGTTTGCGCGCGCGACATAATGCCGAGCACATCGAGCGATGCGATACCGTAATACTGCTTAAGTACGCGCTCGCATTTTGCATACTCAAACTGACTCGCAGGGATCACGGAGACGCACTCTTTCCACTCCTTGAACATTTTCTCATCCGACTCATACCCACGATCGGACAACAGAATCTCTTTCGGCACAACGCGCGCAAGCACGATACCCTGCTCACCCTGCGCGATGGATTCCACCTGAAAAGCACCGGTCGAAATATCCACCCACGCTAATGCCTGTTCACCGCCTACACTCGCCAGCGCTGCAAGATAGTTCGATGCACGCGCATCGAGCAGGCTGTCCTCCGTGATCGTACCAGGCGTCACGATCCGCACCACGTCGCGTTTAACGACCGCTTTATACCCGCGCTTTTTTGCTTCTTCGGGAGTTTCGAGCTGCTCACAGATCGCCACTTTTTGCCCTGCAGCAATTAACGTTTCAAGATACTGATCAGCGCTATGCACCGGCACCCCGCACATGGGGATATCCTCGCCCGCATGTTTGCCGCGTTTAGTGAGTGCAATGTCCAGAATACGCGAGGCAACCCGCGCATCCTCAAAGAACATCTCGTAAAAGTCCCCCATGCGGTAAAACAGCAGATACCCTTCGTATTGCTGCTTGAGCGACAGATATTGCTGCATTGCGGGAGTTGCCTGCAAAAGATCGTCCGATGTTTCTGGTAGTTTATGGGCAGCAGAAAGCGTCATGGATGCATTCAATTTTGAAACAAATTGTGTGTAAGCTAAAGTAACTATATTCACTTGGCAAGGCAGGGTATGTGTGGATATAACACAGGCAAGGAATTTGTTATGAAAAAACTACCCAATATCCACCCGGGCGAAGTGCTGCTGGAAGATTTCTTGAAGCCCATGAAACTGAGTCAGAATGCTCTGGCACGGGCGATTGGTGTACCGCCGCGCCGCATCAACGAAATCTGCCTTGGCAAACGCTCTATTACTGCTGATACCGCCATCCGGCTCAGCCGCTATTTTGGCATGTCAACAGGGTTCTGGCTTAACCTCCAATCGCATTACGACCTTGAGGAAGCAGAGGATCGTAACGATTACCGCCGCATAAAACCCTGCCCGCGTGACGATTCTCACACCTCCGCATAGCGCGCATATATTGCGCCGCAGCATGAGTTTTGGCTTGTCAGGCCTGCCTGAGTGTGGGATGAAAGCTGCCCGCAATGCAATCTAAACCACGAGTTTTCAGTATTTCGGACGTATCGATTTCGACATAATGATTTTTTCATAATCTGGGAAAAATATGGCCAAGGAAAAAGAATTCATCACCGCAGAAGAAGCTCTCACATTTCACGCGGAAGGCAAGCCTGGTAAAATTGAAATTACCCCTACGAAACCCCTGCTCACGCAGCGTGATCTGTCGCTTGCTTACTCCCCTGGTGTGGCGTTTCCCTGTATCGAAATCAACAAGGATCCCAACAAAGCCTACGATTATACGGCAAAAGGCAACATGGTTGCGGTGATCTCGAACGGCACCGCCGTGCTGGGTCTTGGTAATCTCGGCGCACTCGCCTCCAAACCGGTGATGGAAGGGAAAGCGGTACTGTTCAAGCGCTTTGCCGATATTGACAGTGTGGACATCGAGGTTGATACGCGCGATGTGGATGCGTTCATCAACTGCGTGAAATACCTTGGGCCATCCTGGGGCGGCATCAACTTGGAGGACATCGGCGCACCGGAATGTTTCATCATCGAACAAAAGCTGAAAGAATTGATGGACATTCCCGTATTCCATGACGATCAACACGGCACTGCGATTATTTCTGCTGCAGGTCTTATCAATGCCGCGCACATGACCGGCCGCAAAATTTCCGACATGACCATCGTGGTCAACGGCGCCGGTGCTGCGGGTATCGCGTGCTTGGAGTTGATGAAAGTGCTCGGCATCAAAGATGAGAATGCCTATCTCTGCGACAAGTCCGGTATCATTTATCAGGGACGCAATGACCCCAGCATGAACCAGTGGAAATCCGCGCACGCGATCAAAACCAAGAAACGTTCGCTTGCCGATGCGCTCAAAGGTGCGGATGTGTTTCTAGGCCTTTCCGTAAAAGACGCACTCTCGCCGGAAATGCTCAAAGGCATGGCAAAAAATCCGATCATCTTTGCGATGGCCAATCCCGATCCCGAAATCCGCCCAGAAGTCGCACGTTCCATTCGTCCTGATGCGATTATCGCCACCGGACGCTCGGACTATCCGAATCAGGTCAACAACGTGATGGGCTTCCCGTATATTTTCCGTGGTGCACTCGATGTCCGCGCATCCGAGATCAATGACGAGATGAAAATCGCTGCTGCGGAAGCACTCGCCATGCTTGCACGCGAAGAGGTTCCCGATGAAGTGTCCGCCGCCTATGCCGGTCGTAAAATGCAGTTCGGCCCTGAGTACATTATCCCGACGCCTTTCGATCCGCGTTTGATGTCCACCATTCCGGTGGCCGTTGCCAAAGCCGCCGTTCGCACCGGTGTGGCGCGTAAACCGATCAAGAACTGGGATAACTACAAGATGCAGCTTGCGGCGCGCCGCGACCCGACCGCAAACCGCATGAATATGCTGTTTGAAAAACTCAAAACCAATCCGCAGCGCATGATCTTCGCCGAAGGCGAGGACGAGCGCATTATCCGTGCCGCCGTACAGTGGCGCGATAACGGATACGGTACGCCGATTCTCGTCGGCCGCACCGATCAGGTAAAAGAGCACATGAAGAAAATGGGCATAAAAGATACCAAAGGTATCGAGATCACCAATGCATCAGTCGTCAAAAATCTCGATCCGCTGATCGATAACGCCTACAAGCGTTTGCAGCGTCATGGCTTCCTGCGTCGTGACTGCGCGCGCGGTGTGAAGAATGACCGCAATATCTTCGCCGCATCCTTGCTCGCACATGGTGACGGCGATGCGATGATTACGGGTGCCACTCGTAATTACAATGTGTGCGTGCAGGATGTCGCCCGCATTATTCCGACCAAAAAAGATAGCCTGCTGTTCGGCCTCACCGTGATGATTGCTAAAGGCAAGACGGTGTTTCTTGCAGATACGACGATCCACGAACTGCCGACCGCAGAAGAGCTATGCCAGATCGCCATCAAAGCCGCGGAGAAAGCCCGCCAGATGGGACATGAGCCGCGCGTGGCATTCCTATCGTTTTCAAACTTCGGCAACCCGATGCGCGAAAAAGCTGCCCGTATCCGTGATGCGGTGAAGCTGATGGATGGTATGCGTGTGGATTTCGAATACGAAGGCGAAATGTCTGCCGACGTCGCACTCAACAAAGACCTGATGGCACTCTACCCATTCTGCCGCTTATCTGGCCCTGCGAACGTACTGGTGATGCCGGCGCTGCACTCGGCGCATGTCGCATCCAAAATGCTGCAGGAACTGGGGGATGGCGTGACCATCGGCCCGATCATGATGGGACTCGATAAGCCCGTGCAGATCGTGCAGATGAACTCGACGGTCGCCGACATCATGAACCTCGCCGCCATCGCTGCAGTAGATGCCATGAAGACGAAGGCCAAACCGGTTGCGAAGGCCGCTTCGAAAGCACCTGCTGCTAAGACGAAAAAGCGGGCATAGTCCCACCTCTAACTCCCCCCGCAAGCGGGGGGAGAGAAGATGAGCCCACTGCAATGTTTCACGTGAAACATTATGCCTTGTTTTTTAGATGGTTATGCCACTTCCGGCAGCGTGTTAGTTACAGTATAATAAAAATTTTGTTCGGGGTCATTCTCGAGAGCGCATTGCGCATCCCAGAAATCCGGAGAAGATCTTCCCACGCGCTGACAGAACGTCTGGATTCCCGACATTCGCTTCCTCCTTCGCTAAAGCTTCGGAGGACGAGCCGCGAAGTCGAGAATGACGATTGGAAATTGTGTAATGCACCGCCACTTTCTTGCCGTAACGCACTTCCTCCGACGAAGAAAAACATCACTCGATTTTCTGTCCTTTCGGACGCGCCGGTATGCTGCCCCTGATTTTTCTACCTATGCCCTCCAAAAAGTCTCCCATCTGATCTCGGATTTTTTCCAAATCCGGAATTTTGTCATCCGGCACCCCCGCAGGGATGTCATCTGGTAGGCTGGGCTTCTGGCCGCTTGGTGCTTGCGATGTAAATTTTCGTTCTTGCCGCTCAAACCATTCTTCTTTGGAAGTTGTCATATCATGACTGATGAGAAGCCCCCTGCCTTCCGGAGAAACAATTCCGCTATAGTCAACGGTTTTTTCAAGAAAACCACGCTTGCGTGCGAATTCAAGCACGGCATTTTCACTTTCGCAAACCACTACCTCGCGCGAGACATTGCTTTTTGTGAAAGCTTCATTTTTGCCAACAGCTTTTTCATTTTCCAGATATCTGGCAACTAAAATCGCCGCTCGCTCAAATCCCAATAAGCCATGATCTTGTTCATCCAAATTGCGCGTTACCTTACGCGCAAAGTTTGGCGTGTCACGCTCCGTGTGACTATATAACTGCTGAGCTGCACCTATAACTCTTGAAACGAGCGATGGATTCCATTTACTTATATCAGCGCCGTGGGTTTTGAATGAATCGATAATTGCTTCGGATGTAATATTCGGGAATACCGAATCACGGCGTTCGCTCTGGCTGGGTTGCGGTTTTTGCTGTGACCTCTCCCGCCCTGCCGCCTGCAATTCGCGTTGGACCTTATGCGGATATTTCCAGATGGGCACGCTTGTGGAAACAGGCTTTCCATCCGCTCCCGTGAGCATTACCTGCTTGGGATGATCCATGCCTTCAAACACGCCGCCTTTACCGAAGGCTTTTTCTAATGATTCAGGTTTCATTGCTTCTATCACTTCGGCGCGTAGCGAATCCATAAACTGCTTGTCAGCACATCCTTTCCCTGCCTGCCGTAGCAAACCACGAATTCTATCTTGTATTACTTTAGCTCCCTCAACGTTACCAATTTCGCTCAAACGATCCCGCTCTTTTAAGAAATCACTTCTTAACGCTGCAGCCCTTTCACTGCCAGCCTGCCACACATGGGAAACAAGCATGGCGGTCTCAAGTTTTACACATTGCTCAGCCGCTTTAATGGAACCCGCATCCTGAGGAACATGTGACGAATGCATCATCAAGATCTGGTAATCAGATTCTTCTTTTCCTATGCTGTTTAATGCGGCAATGTAACTTCTTGAGATATCTTTTTGCATCCAACTGGATTGCTCATTTCTAAACATGTCGTCGCCATATATCCGCAGACCATCGCGAATCGCTTTTGCATCGAAGCTAAAATTTTCCAGCGTCATGAATCTCTCCGTCAATTAAACAATAGAGCTCAGGATACCCCCCCAGTTAATTTTTTATTAACGCGGCATTAATATTGGACTACATTTATCGGGAATTTACATAGAAATTTTAGTTGAATAAGCAAAAACCCCGCCATGTGGATGGCGGAGCTTTGAGAGCATAGATGCCGGAGCATCAATACTACACGCCGCTAGCTAGATG
>CAZFOM010000074.1:9779-10067 GCA_964520155.1 uncultured Rickettsiales bacterium | reverse complement strand
GTTGACATCCGATTGAACCGGATGATCTGGCCTATATTCTCGAAGAAGTGCGCATCGCGAACAACGATCAGCCGATTGGTTTTTTCGAGGCGACGACGGCGGCGGCGATGCTCGCGTTTGCGCGCGTGCCGGCAGACATACTGCTGATGGAGTCGGGGTTGGGTGGCGCGTATGACCCGACGAACACGGCGTTTCATCCGCGTCTGACGATCCTCACGCATCTCTCGCTCGATCATGCGCGTGCGTTTGGTAATACGCTTGCGGAAGTGGCGTTGAATGAAGCGAGTG
>CAZFOM010000074.1:1456-9769 GCA_964520155.1 uncultured Rickettsiales bacterium | reverse complement strand
GAAGAAGCAAGAGAGGTCGTGCGAGCGGTAGCAAAAGCGCGTGGCACGCCGATCTATGTCGGGGGTGAGCAGTGGCAAGTACGCGAAGAAGGGGAGGCGATGGCATATGAAGACGCGACCGGTGTGGCCTACCTTCCGAAACCCGAATTGCTCGGAGCGCATCAGATACGCAATGCCGGCAATGCCATCGCAGCGGTTACCATGCTCCATGAATATCACATCGGATCAGAGCACATTGAACAGGCATTGCTGAGTGCAAAGTGGCTTGGCAGGCTCGAGCAAATTCCTATGCAATTACCGGATGGGTTTGAGCTGTGGTTTGATGGCGGTCACAATATCGGTGGGGCGCAGGCGATTTCCGATTACATACACGCGCATTGGCAGGATGATCCGGTGCATCTGATTTTTGGTTCCACGCAAGGCAAGGACGTGGTGCCGATGCTAGTGGCCTTTCGCGGGCTCATCCATTCCCTGCATCTAGTTCCGGTGCGCGCAGAACCTTCGAGCCACTCAGCAAAAGCGCTGATGGAAAAAGCGCGGGAAGCGGGTTTTTTAGAGGCACAGCCCCATGCGACGGTTTTGGATGCAATAGAGAAAATTACGCAATCAGTTGGAAATAAAGGCAAAATACTCGTTTTGGGCTCTCTGTTCTTCCGTGCGGAGCTGGCTTACTAAAAAGCCTTCAGGCAAGAAACACGCTTGTTTTATATAATAGCCATTTTATATAAAAATGCCTTGTCTGTCTGTGTCATCCCGCCGCAGGGCGGGATCCATATCAAACATCAAGTTCAAATTATGATGGTAGACATGGATACCAGCCTACGCTGGTATGACAATAGTGTATAGGTCAGACTAACCACCATCAACCATCAACCATCAACCATCAACTACCTTCCCATGCCCATACAACCCGATAGCTGGATCCGCGAAAAAGCAACCAAACACAAAATGATTGAACCGTTCGTGGAAAATCTCCGCCGTGACGGCGTGATTTCGTATGGGCTTTCCTCGTATGGTTACGATGCGCGCGTGGCGGATGAGTTCAAAATTTTTACGAACATTGATTCGGCGGTGGTGGATCCAAAGAATTTTTCCGATCAGAGTTTTGTCGATCGCAAGACCGATGTGTGCATCATCCCCCCAAACTCCTTTGCGCTTGCGCGCACGGTTGAGTATTTCCGCATCCCGCGCGATACGCTGGTGATTTGTCTCGGCAAATCCACTTATGCACGCTGTGGCATTATCGTGAATGTCACGCCGCTTGAGCCGGAGTGGGAAGGCCATGTGACACTCGAGTTTTCGAACACGACGCCGCTTCCGGCGAAAATCTATGCAAACGAAGGCGCGTGTCAGTTTCTGTTCCTGAAAGGCGAGAATGTATGCGAAGTGTCTTATAAAGACCGCAAGGGTAAATATCAGGGGCAGCAGGGTGTGACGTTGCCGAGAGTAGAAAAGAAAGCGATATAATCATGGCCGATAAAATCAAAATCACCGGCGGTGTGCCGCTGAAAGGCGAGATCGAAATCAGCGGTGCGAAGAATGCCGCATTGCCGCTTATGGCGTCATCGCTGCTAACGGATGAGAAGCTGACGCTGTCGAATGTCCCTTACCTTGCGGATATTGTAACGATGGCGAACCTGCTCGTGCAGCACGGCGTGTCGCTTGATCTCGATGATAAGAAGCAGAAAACATCGCGTACCGGACGCACCGTTACCTTGTCCGGCAAAGCCGTGAATCAGTTTACCGCGCCGTATGATTTGGTGCGAACCATGCGTGCATCGGTGCTGGTACTGGGGCCGCTGCTTGCCAAACATGGCCAAGCCAAAGTTTCGCTTCCTGGCGGATGTGCGATTGGTACTCGCCCGATTGATCTGCATCTGCGTGCGCTCGAGCAGATGGGGGCAACCATTGAACTATCGGAAGGGTATGTGAATGCCACGGTGAAAGGGCGTTTGAGTGGTGCCGATATTGCGTTTGATACGGTCACTGTCACCGGCACCGAAAACATTTTGATGGCAGCAACGCTTGCAAATGGTGTGACCACAATTCGCAACGCTGCGCGCGAGCCGGAAGTATCGGATCTCGCACATTGTCTGGTCGCGATGGGTGCGAAGATCGAAGGTATCGGCGGAGATACGCTGAAGATCGAAGGGGTGGATGCGCTTCACGGTGCAAAACATACCGTGATTGCAGATCGCATTGAAGCGGGAAGTTATGCCGCTGCTGCGGCAATCACAGGTGGTGAAGTGGAGCTGAAAGGCATCTCGATTGAGATCATGAAATCGGTACAGGAAAAGTTCCACGAAGCCGGTATCGAGATGATTCCCACGAAGGATGGAATCCGCGTAAGCCGCTTGAATGGACTTCATGGTGTGGATGTGATGACGCAGCCTTATCCAGGTTTCCCGACCGACATGCAGGCGCAGATGATGGCGCTCATGACGGTTGCTACTGGCGCTTCGATGATTACGGAAACCATCTTTGAAAACCGTTTCATGCATGTGCCGGAACTCGTGCGTATGGGTGCAAAAATCAATGTGCATGGCGCATCGGCGATGGTGCGCGGGGTCGAAGAACTACGCGGTGCGGAAGTGATGGCAACCGATCTGCGCGCTTCTGTGTCGCTCGTGATCGCAGCGCTTGCCGCCAAAGGCGATACCTATATCAACCGTGTGTATCACTTGGATCGTGGCTATGAAGCGCTCGAAGAAAAACTCTCCCGCGTCGGTGCCAAAATCGAACGCATCAGCGGCCCGAAAACGACACTGGCGGCGGCATGAGTTCATTAGAAGAAATTTTTAACACAAAATTGACTCACTACTCCGACAATGTCTCTTCCAGAATATTGAGAGAAGAGTTCCCGCCGCTATATAAACAGGTGTCAGATTTTCTGATTAATCATGGGTTTGATGATATTGAGTTGTGTACCAAAGGCTCAAAATCATTGGTTTTTAATGATAAGAAAAACAAAGATTTTGTTATTCGTATCTCAAATGACACCAGAGAAGTTGTCCCGCAAATTATCCAGCCTTTTTACAAGAAAAGTTTTGGAAGTTTGAATATAGAGTTTGTTCAAAATCTAGGGTTTGACACGCCAGAATCTTTGGATGCTGTCAGGCGATTTGGGGGCAGCATAGGGCTTGTAAAACCCTACAAGCAAGAGCTTGAATCTTGTGGTTACACACTGTTCTCTGATTTCCCCCATATGGATCTTGGCGTCTTTGGATATACCGACCCAACTGGCAAAAAACGATTTGTACCGATGGGCGTGGATGCGGATATGGTGCAAAGAAAATGGGACGATACTATCCCAAAATGCACGGAAAACTATCCGACTCTAGAGGATCAATGGAAAGAGCAATGTCGAATTGTTGACGGTGATGATAGATTAAGAAAACTTGTAGGAGTTCCAGAAAAACTTCCAGATACTCAAGTGATTAGATCTCCTGCTGAAGGCCTAGCACTATGACCACTCTCCTCACCATCGCCGTGCCGAAGGGAAGAATCCTGTCGGAGTTGCAGCCGTTGCTCGACAAAGCGGGACTCAAGCCTGAAGCATCGTTTTACGACGAAGATTCGCGCGCATTGCAATTTGCGACCAACGTTGCCGATGTGAATCTGATCCGTGTCCGCAGTTTCGATGTACCGACTTTTGTCGCGTTTGGTGCAGCACAGCTGGGTATTGCCGGAAGCGATGTGCTGGCCGAATTTGATTTCCCCGATATTTATTCCCCGCTCGATATGAATATCGGCCATTGCCGCCTGTCGGTTGCAACGCCTGCGGAACTGGCTGAAAGCGATGATCCGTCGCGTTGGAGCCATGTGCGGGTGGCGACGAAATACCCGAATCTCACCAAGAAATATTTTGCCGGACGCGGCGTGCAGGCCGAGTGCATCAAGCTCAACGGGGCGATGGAGCTTGCCCCGAAACTCGGGCTTTCGCGCCGCATCGTGGATCTGGTGTCGAGCGGCTCCACCCTCAAAGCCAACGGTCTGGTGGAGGTCGAAAAAATCATGGATGTCTCCTCCCGCCTGATCGTGAATCGCACCGCATTCAAGACGCGCTCAAAACAGGTTGGCGAATGGATTGAGCGTTTCAAGGGAGCGGTGGGATGATTTGGCGACTCGACACACGCGCTGCGAATTTTGAATCCGAGTTTGTGCGCTTTCTGAATGCGCGCGAGGCAACCGAAAAAGATATTTCTGGCTCCGTGCGCGCAATCATTGACGATGTCCGTTCTCGCAAAGACGACGCGCTGGTGGACTATACCCGCAAATGGGATTTTGCCGGATTTGAGTTAGCCACGATGCGAGTTGGCGAAAAGGAAATCCGTGCAGCAAAGAAAGCCTGCCCAACGGCGGTGAAAGATAGTCTCAAACTCGCCGCTAAACGTATCGCTTCGTATCACAAGAAACAAAAGCCTAAAGACGTGTCCTACACGGACAAAGACGGAGTGCAGCTTGGTTGGCGCTGGTCGGCGATAGATGCGGTGGGGCTGTATGTGCCTGGTGGCAAGGCCTCCTATCCCAGCTCGGTGCTCATGAATGCGGTGCCTGCAAAAGTTGCGGGATGTAAGCGTTTGGTGATGGTAGTTCCCGCGCCAAACGGCGAACTGAATCCGGCGGTGCTGGTGGCAGCGGATCTTGCCGGCGTGGATGAAATCTACCGCATCGGCGGTGCGCAGGCCGTGGCGGCCCTGGCGTATGGTACGCAAACGATTGCTGCGGTGGATAAAATCGTAGGCCCTGGCAATGCGTGGGTTGCGGAAGCCAAGCGGCAGGTGTTTGGCAAAGTTGGTATTGATATGATTGCCGGGCCTTCTGAAATCTGCGTGATGGCGGATGGCAATAATAACCCTGACTGGATTGCCGCCGATCTGCTCTCGCAGGCCGAGCATGACACCATGTCTCAGTCGGTGTTGATCACAGATGATGAGAATTTTGCGAGAGCGGTGGAAACCGCAATCGAAGTACAGCTTGCCACCTTACCACGCGCTGAGATTGCTCGTGCGTCGTGGAAAGAACAAGGAGCAATCATTATTGCACCCGACTGGCAGCAGGCGGTTTCTGTCATCAACCGCTTAGCACCGGAACATCTTGAACTGGCAGTGGAAAATCCGCACGGACTGCTCGAACATATCCGCCATGCCGGTGCGATTTTCCTCGGTCGCTACACACCGGAAGCCATTGGCGATTACATCGCAGGCCCCTCGCATGTGTTACCGACATCCCGCACGGCGCGTTTTTCTTCGGTGCTTTCGGTTACCGACTTTATGAAACGCACTTCCGTGATCGGCTGTTCTGAGTTATCCTTCCGTGCACTTGCTGATGCGGGGATTGCGCTTGCCGAGTCTGAAGGACTGGGCGCACACGCGCTTTCGATGCAGGTGAGAAAGATGAATAGATGAATGGATGAATGGATGAATGTCGGCAGCATCATTCATCCATTCATCGAATGATCGATTCATCGAAACACTATGACCACACACCGCATCCAAAAAATTGACCTCGATGATGCCAGTATCATTCGGCGTACGCCGGAAGTGGAGCACGAACGCAAGGTCGCGATGTTTGATCTGCTGGAGTGCAATCATTTTCAGTTGATCGAATCACCGGACGCAGGGCCGTTTGAGGTATTTCTATCGGTGGCAGAGAACCGGCTTAGTTTGCAGGTGACCTGCACCTCTACTCAGCAACCGCAACGCATTGTGCTTGCGTTACAGCCCTTTCGCGGCGTTATCAAAGATTACTTCATGATCTGTGAGAGCTACTTCGAGGCCATCAAACACGCAAGCCCTCAGAAGATCGAAACTATTGATATGGCGCGCCGAGGTATCCACAATGAAGGCTCTAACCTCCTGACCGAACTGTTGTCCGGCAAAGTGGCGCTGGATCACGAAACCGCACGGCGGCTGTTTACGCTCATTTGCGTGCTGCATATTAAGTGATGGGTGGCGGGTGCTTGGTGATTCGTGGCGGGTGAAAAGGGGAAAGGGGCTGGACAATGAGCCAATTTATAGCTAGTGAATACCGACTTGCTTCACCAGTCACCCACCACCCGCCACCAATCACGCGTTTTCAACCACCAACCACCTGAGTATCATGGCAAAAGAAGAACTACTCGAATTTCCTGGCACCATCACGGAAGTGCTCCCGAACGCCATGTTTCGGGTGAAGCTCGATAATGGCCATGAAGTGCTGGGTATTACGTCGGGCAAGATGCGCAAGAACCGCATCCGCATTCTCGCAGGTGACAAAGTGCTGGTCGAGATGACGCCGTATGACCTTACGAAGGGTCGGATTAAGTTCAGAGAGAAGTAAATGTCATGCTGAAACTCTTGTCTGGGCATAGCCTTCGGCGAAGCCTGATGTTTCAGCATTCAGCTTTTAAACGATTTTCTGGATTGCCACGCTCACGATGTTCGCTCGCAATGACGTCATCGCGAGGAGCGCCAGCTCCGTGGCGATCCAGCGTTTGAATCACAAAAATGCTAAAAATCAACTCCCGATGACAGCTATGCAGCCCTTCATCCTCGCCTCTGCCTCACCGCGTAGACTCGATCTGCTGAGACAGGTGGGACTGGAACCTGTCAAAATCATTCCCGCTGAGATTGATGAAACCCCACATAAGGATGAATTGCCGCGTGCGTATGTTGAGCGGATCGCAAAACAAAAAGCGCGAATAGTGCAGGAAACCGTTTCGCATCCGGTGCTCGCTGCCGATACGGTTGTGACGATGGGCAGGCGGCTTTTACCCAAAGCCGAAACCACAGAGCAGGCAAGAGAATGCCTTGAAAAACTCTCAGGCCGAAGACATACCGTGATGACCTGTGTGGTGTTATCGACGCCTGACAAACCGTTGCGGCATCGCACGGTGGAAACCGTGGTGCAGTTCAAGCGCCTGCACGAAACCGAAATCGCATGGTATCTCGAAAACGGTGAATGGCAGGGCAAGGCTGGTGGCTATGCAATTCAAGGCTTGGCTGCGCGCTTTATTCCGTCCATCAATGGCTCGTACTCCAATGTCGTGGGATTACCGCTTGCGGAGACGGTGAATTTGATGATGGGAACACCGTCATCCTGAACTCTTGTCTGGGCATAACCTTCGGCGAAGCATGATGCTTCAGGATCTATTTCTTGAATCGTTTTCTGGATTGCCGCGCTCCCGTTGGTCGCTCGCAATGACGTCATCGCGAGGAGCGCTAGCTCCGTGGCGATCCAGTGATTGAATCACAAAGCACATACACAATCAGCATGACAACAGCTAACGAGCTAAAACATCCCCAGGCAATAACCCACCAAGCGCTCTTCCCGCCAGTATATGCACATGAAAATGCGGTACGCTTTGGGAAGCATGTGCGCCGTGGTTGGTGATTAGGCGATAGCCTGATCCCGCCACACCGAGTGAGTCGGCAATTTTCTGCACGGTCTTAAAAAATGTGGCGATTATATCGGCGTCTGCGCGCTGCGTGAAATCATCGAACGAGACATATTCGCCCTTCGGTATTACGAGCACATGCACCGGAGCTGCGGCCGAAATGTCATGAAAGGCGAGTACGGACTCGTCTTCATAGACTTTTTTTGCAGGGATTTCTCCACGCAGGATTTTCGCGAAGACGTTGTTGGTGTCGTAAGTCATAATGGTCATGGGTTGTTAGTCATGGGTCATAGGACAGACTAGGGACTCATGACCCATGACGATTTATACTATCTTACAGAAATCCTCAAACGCCGGACGCGGGCTGCGAGGGTAGAGTTTGGATGCGTCGCCATAGCCAAGATTGATCAGGAAATTCGATTTCCAGGTGGTGCCGGCAAAGAAAGCGGCATCCACTTTGGCGTTATCGAATCCCGACATTGGGCCGCAATCAAGGCCGACAGCGCGGGCGGCGAGAATGAAATACCCACCTTGCAACGTACCGTTGCGAAACGCGGTGGACTGAATCAATGCGTCATTACCTGCAAACCAGGAACGTGCATCGGTATGGGGAAAAAGTTTCGGGAGCTGATCATAAAACGCCATGTCATGTGCGATAATCGCCGTGACGGGAGCACTCATGGTCTTATCTAGGTTACCTGGCGCGAGGCAGGGTTTCAGTTTCTCTTTGGCTTCTTTGGATTTCACAAACACGATCCGCATCGGCTGGCAATTGGCGCTGGTCGGCGCCATTTTCGCGAGGTCATAGGCTTGTTTTAGCAGATCATCACTCACCGGTTTATCGAGCCAACCGTTGTGCGTGCGGGCGTTATGAAACATCACATCGAGCATGATAGACTCCTTCCTTTATTTTTTGGTTTTGCACTGACGTGTAT
>CAZFOM010000074.1:0-1446 GCA_964520155.1 uncultured Rickettsiales bacterium | reverse complement strand
GAGTTCTTCCACCACCTCATTCAGGGTCAAGCCGCTACGTTCGAGCAGCACTAGCAGGTGAAATATCAGGTCGGCAGCTTCATAACGCAATTCTGCTTTATCGCCACCCAAGGCGGCAATTACCGTCTCCACCGCTTCTTCGCCGACTTTCTGCGCGGTTTTAGCAATCGGTTTAGAAGCGAGCGTAGCAACGTACGAAGTATCAGGCGCAGCATGGGCACGTTTCTCCCGAATAATGGAATAAAGTTCGTTTAGAAAAGTTACATCGGCCATGTCACAACCTTACCGGTATATGGGCGTTTTTCAATGTCTCTTTCACCTGCGCGATGGTGAAGGCACCAAAGTGAAAAACGGAAGCCGCAAGTAAGGCAGAGGCATGACCTTGCGTGACACCCTCCACAAAATGCGATAATTCACCGACACCGCCCGATGCGATGACAGGAATATCCACTGCATCGGATACGGCGCGGGTGAGTGGTAAATTAAATCCCTGTTTGGTACCATCCCGATCCATCGAAGTGAGCAGAATTTCACCTGCACCATAGGCAGCCATTTTCTGTGCCCACGCGACGGCATCTATGTCGGTCGGGTTGCGTCCGCCATGGGTGAAGATTTGGAATTGATTGCCTCCGGTGCTAAAATCAGAAGTAACTGTCTTTGCATCTATCGCCACCACAATGCACTGCGAGCCAAATTTATCGGCGGCGGCTTTGACGAACTCAGGGTTTCGCACGGCTTCGGAATTGATCGAGACTTTATCGGCACCTGCCAGCAAAAGATTGCGTATGTCTTCGAGTGTGCGAACGCCACCACCTACCGTTACTGGCATAAAACAATGATCGGCGACTTTTCGCACCACATCAAGCATCACGCCGCGTCCTTCATGCGTGGCTGAGATGTCTAGGAAACACAGCTCATCCGCACCTTGTTCATCGTAGATTTTCGCCTGCTCCACCGGATCACCTGCATCGCGCAATCCAATAAAATTGATGCCTTTCACGACACGACCGTCTTTGACGTCTAAGCACGGAATGATGCGGGTTTTGAGCATACAAAAATGTACTTTATTTATTGTCATGCTGAACTTGTTTCAGCATCCATCTTTCAATCCGCAATAGCTTTTGTTGTTAGATGGATCCTGAAACAAGTTAAGGATGACTAAATTAGAAGATTTATTTGTTCATTTTACGCTTGAATGCATAGTGCAATATCAGGCCTAAAGGAACAAATATAAGGCCGATACCTAGATATATTTGCCATGGAGAAATTGAAAAAAACACAATAACAACGAATAAGGCGATCGCAATTACTATACCTGACCAGACCTTATTTCCTAAAGTTGATAAAGGTTTAATTTTTTCCTCACCAAAAATTTTATTTATCCCAATTAATATAACGAACACTAAAGGAAACAGTAAAAAAAATTGCAACAGCGTACTCATAAAC
>CAZFOM010000073.1:3079-10202 GCA_964520155.1 uncultured Rickettsiales bacterium | reverse complement strand
TTCTACAGCCGCAAAGGGCCTTTTACCCTTGCTGAAATTGCGACGCTTACAGGTGCGAAACTGGAGCAGGGACGTGGCGCCACCATCACGGTGGTGGATGTGGCACCGCTCGATAAAGCGACCGCAACGGAAATCACCTTTCTCGACAATGTGAAATACATTGAGAACTTCCGCGCATCCAAAGCAGGTGCCTGTTTTGTGCGAGAGAAGTTTATCGCGCAGGCACCCGCCTCGATGCAACTTCTCGTGTCGGAAGACCCGTACCGAGCCTACGCCAGAATCGCACAGGCCTTCTACCCCACCACCAAACCCGCATCCGGCATCTCGCCTCACGCCCATATTGCAAAAACTGTCAGTATCGGGAAGGACTGCACCATCTTTCCAGGGGCGTATATTGACGAACATGTGGTCATTGGGGATCGCACGGTGATCGGCCCCAATGTCACCATCGGCCATGGCACCACTATAGGGCAGGATTGCCAAATCGGCGCCGGCACGACGTTAAGTCACTGCATCATTGGCCATCGCGTGATTTTGCACCGCAACGTCAATATCGGGCAGGACGGGTTCGGCTTTGCCATGGGCAAGGACGGCCATGTAAAAGTCCCCCAGCTCGGGCGCGTCCTGATTGAGGACGATGTGGAAATTGGCTCTGGCACTTGCATTGACCGCGGCACCGGCCCTGACACCGTGATCGGATCCGGTACCAAGATAGATAATCTTGTGCAGATCGGCCACAATGTGCATATTGGACGCAATGTCATTATCGTCTCGCAGGTTGGCATTTCGGGCAGTACCCGCGTGGGAGACGGCGCAGTGCTTGCCGGACAGGTGGGACTCGCGGGTCACATCCGTATCGGTGCCGGCGCGAAGCTCGCAGCTAAAAGCGGCGTAATGGCAGATGTACCTGCAGGTGCTTCCTATGGCGGAGCGCCCGCTGTTCCCATCAAGGACTGGCATCGCCAGACCGTGGTGCTAAGCAAACTATCGCACAGGCGCAGAGGCGAGGATGACGGATCTGATTCTTGAGAACGAAGGAGTGAGCAAGGAAGGCACTATGACACCGGTAAAACTCTCGGTCGATATCCACCGTATTCTGGAAATGATCAAGCACCGTTATCCGTTTTTGCTGATTGATAAGGTGATTGATATTGTCCCCAGCGAATCCGCAACCGGCATTAAGAACGTGACCATCAACGAACCATTTTTCAACGGTCATTTCCCGGGGCGTCCGGTGATGCCTGGGGTGCTGATTGTTGAAGCCATGGCACAGACTGCTGCCATATTGGTGGTGCAAACGCTCGGCAAAGCATTTGAAGATAAACTGGTCTATTTCATGTCCATCGAGGAAGCGAAATTCCGCAAGCCCGTGATCCCGGGAGACGTCATGCAGATCCGCATCAAGAAAGATAAGAACCGCGCGAATATCTGGCGTTTTGCGTGTGAAGCCTATGTCGAAGAAACCAAGGTTGCAGAGGCGATAGTCACCGCCATGATTATGGATAAATGATGGGCAGTATTCACCCCACTGCCGTGGTTGCACACGGCGCTCGCATTGAAGACGGCGCCACGATCGGTGCCTATTGTATTATCGGGAAAAATGTACATATCGCCAAAGGCGTGGTGCTTCATGCCCATGTGAATGTGGATGGGCGCACGAGCATCGGCGAAGGCACGGAGATCTTTCCGTTTGCATCGCTGGGCACCAAGCCGCAGGATCTTAAATACCAGAACGAGCCGTCCGAACTGACGATCGGAAAAAATAACACCATCCGCGAACATGTGACCATGAATACTGGCACCAAGGGCGGCGGAATGCTGACGCGCGTGGGCGATAACGGACTGTTCATGATGGGTTCGCATGTCGCGCATGACTGCCTGGTGGGAAATAACGTCATCCTTGCGAACAACGCCACGCTCGGCGGGCATGTGGTGGTGGGTGATCACGCCATTATCGGCGGCCTTGCTGCGATCCACCAGTTCGTGCGGATCGGCAAACACGCGATGATCGGCGGGCTTTCCGCAGTCGAACATGATGTGATTCCCTACGGTTCGGTCGTGGGCGAGCGTGCGGGGCTGGCGGGACTAAATCTGGTGGGTTTGAAGCGTCGCAATTTCGATCGCGATACGATTCACGCACTGCGCAATGCGTTCAAAATGCTGTTTGAGGCTGATCAGGGCACACTTTTTTCGCGCATCGCCAAGGTGCAGGAGACCTATGGGCAGTTCCCAGCGGTTATGGAAATTCTGGACTTCATGGAAGATAAGGGACAGCGTTCGCTGTGCGTCCCCAAATCCGCTGCAACACAGGCGGCATAGCGCATGGATTCCCGACTTGCTTATACCCCTGCGCACCTGCCGACTCCGATCGGGATCATTGCGGGCAGCGGCGATCTGCCGCTAAAACTCGTAAACGCTTGCCGCCAGCAGGGACGTGAAGTATTTGTCGTCGCGTTTGAAGACCAGACCGATCCAGAAGCGGTAGAACAGGCTCCACATATCTGGATCAAGCTCGGCGCACTCGGTAAAGCCTTTGATGCGCTGCGCACCGCCGGTGTGACAGAGCTGGTGATGGCAGGCAAGATCAACCGCCCGAAACTAGCGAGCCTCCAGCCGGATCTGGTATCGGCGCGGCTGCTCAAACATATCGGCGCGAAACTGTTTACCGGCGATAATACCCTGCTCACCTCCATCATTGCGTTTCTGGAATCCGAAGGATTCCACATTGTTGGGGTGGATGAGGTCATGCGCGAGGTGCTCGCACCCGAAGGGCCTCTCGGCAAGATGTTGCCAAACAAGCAGGCACAGCGCGATATCGAGATTGGCGTCAAGGTCGCACACGCCATCGGCGCATACGATGTCGGGCAGGCGGTGATTGTGAAAAACGGGCAGATTCTCGGTGTCGAAGCCGCAGAAGGTACCGATGCACTGATTTTCCGCTGTGCAGCGCTGGCGGGTGACGGGCTGGGCGGCGTGCTGGTGAAAGCCAAAAAACCGTATCAGGATACGCGAGTGGATCTGCCAGCGATTGGGATTAAAACCATCGAAAACATCCATCAGGCGGGTTTTGAAGGTATCGCGATTGAAGCCGGTGGTTCCGTGATCATTGATAAAAAATCCGTCGTACTGAAAGCCGACGCGCTGGGTATTTTTCTCGTCGGATTTACCCGTACCGACTTCACGGAATGAGCACCCCCCAAGCACGACCGCTGCGCGTGTATCTGGTGGCGGGCGAAGCCTCAGGCGATCTGCTCGGCGCACGGTTGATGGCCGCGCTGCGAAAGCGCACACCTCACATCACCTTCGATGGTGTAGGTGGCAGCAAGATGAAAGCGCAAGGACTCAAGAGCCTCTTTCCGTTCGAACAGCTTTCCATTTTTGGCATTGCGGAAATCATTCTCCATATTCCGCGCATCTTCTGGCTGATTGCCAAAACTTTCCGCGATATCAGGCACTGTCAACCCGACATCGTAATCACCATTGACTCCCCGGGATTTAATTTCCGCCTTGCGGAACGCCTGCTCGCCGATGCAGCGACTCGATCCATTCCGCGCGTGCATTATGTCGCACCGACGGTGTGGGCGTATAAACCAGAGCGCGCCAAATGGGTCGCGCGGCTGTATCATCATCTGTTGCTGTTGCTTCCGTTTGAACCTCCCTATTTTACGGCGGAAAACCTACCCTGTAGTTTCATCGGGCATCCGGTGGCATGGGAATGGAAAGAACGCGGCGATGGCGCTACGTTTCGCGCACGTCACGGCATCCCTGCTGACCAGACCATTCTGTGTCTGCTGCCTGGCAGCCGCAAAGGGGAGTTAAAACGATTACTGCCCATTTTTGCCCGAACCTCAGAACTACTTGCAACAAAGCATCTGGCTATAAAACCAGTCATTGTTGCTGCAACCGCAATGGAATCATTTATCCGTAACCAGTGTGCGCACTGGAAAATCCCTCCACTTATCGTCTCTGAAGCGGAAAAGAAAGATGCGTTTGCGGCTGCTTCGATTGGGCTTGCCAAATCAGGCACCGTGGCACTGGAGTTGCCGCTGGCGGGCGTGCCAACGGTCGTCACCTATAAAGTATCGAGCTACACGGCGCGCGCGCTCAAAAAGATGCTACGCATTCCCTATGCGAACCTGATCAACATTCTGCTGAATGAGGAAGCCATCCCTGAAATGTTGCAAGATCAATGCGAACCCCACGCGCTTTCGGCAAAGCTCGAAGCGTTGCTCAGTGATCCGCAGGTAAAATCGCAGCAGCAAGAAAAAGTGGAAAAGGCACTCGCTATGCTTGGGGTGCATGAGGATCGTTCGCCGAGCGAAAAAGCCGCTGATATCATTTTAGGGTTGATTCATCCGCTATCCAGATAACGGATATTCACATCGTATTCAAACAGATACAACAGCGCGCGTAATGCCTTGCCACGCAGGCTTTGCAGCTTGGCATCGTGATGCAGGATCAGCTTGGCATCCGCGCGTGCAGTCGCAAGCAGGTCGCCATGCAGACCGAGATCGGCAAAACGAAACGCAGGCAGGCCGCTTTGCTTGACTCCCAGCACATCGCCACCACCACGCATCTTGAGGTCTTCTTCCGCCAGATAAAACCCGTCCTCGCTTTCACGGATGATGCGTAGCCGCTGACGCGCGCGTTCACCGGTTTTTTCGGCATACAATAGGATACAACGCGAGAGCTTATCGCTGCGCCCGACCCGCCCGCGTAGTTGATGCAGTTGCGACAAGCCAAAGCGCTCCGCATGTTCGATCACCATCACGGTTGCATCGGGAACATTCACCCCCACCTCGATGACGGTGGTGGCAATCAGCAGGCGGTAGTCGCCGGATAAAAACGCGGCCATCACCGCTTCGCGCTCCTCCTGCTTCATGCGCCCATGCACCAGCCCCACGCAAGCACCAAACCGTGCGCGAAACTCGGTGTATCGCTGCTCTGCCGCCGCCAGATCCAGCGCGAATTCACTCTCCTCCGATTCTTCGATCAGCGGGCAGATCCAGTAGATTTTTTCGCCCTGTGCCAATGCGCGCTCGATTCCCTCGAGTATTTCTTCCTCGCGCGAAAGCGGAATCACCCGTGTGTCGATCGGTTTGCGTCCAGGCGGTTTTTCCCTCAACGCCGAAGATTCCATATCGCCAAAGGCAGTCATGGTCAGGCTGCGCGGAATCGGCGTGGCAGTCATCTGCAGGATATGCACCCCCTCCCCTTTATCCGCGAGCGCCACGCGCTGCTCGACCCCGAAGCGGTGCTGCTCATCAATCACCACAAACCCAAGCCGTTTGAATTCGACTTTGTGTTGGAACAGCGCATGGGTTCCAATCACCATATCCACGTTGCCCGAAGCGATATCGCCGCGGATGCTGCGCTGCACCGATTCTTTCAATCCACCCACCAGCAAGGCTATGTTCAGCCCTAGTTGTGACGCGATCGGTTCGATGAATTGCATATGCTGCCTGGCGAGTATCTCGGTCGGCACCATGAGGGCGGCCTGTTTTCCCCGCTCGATCTGATGCAGCATGGAAAGTAATGCCACCACGGTTTTCCCACTCCCCACATCTCCCTGCAGCAATCGAAGCATCCGCTGGCCACTTTCCAGATCCCCATATATTTCTTGCAATGCGGTATGTTGGCTATGAGTGAGCGAAAAGGGCAGTAACTTTAGGCACGGCTGAATCAGATTGCGAGCAACCGGCGGTGCTGGCATGGATTTTTTTCGTGCGCGCTGCCTTGCGATCGCAAGCGCCAGTTGATGCGCCAGCAGTTCGTCGTACGCTAGGCGTTTGCGATAGGTAGACTCGGGCAAAATATCAGCCTGCGACTGCGGGTGATGCAGCCGCTCCAGCGTCGATTTCCATGAACTGAACCCTTCCCGTTCGATAAATGCGGCATCGCACCATTCAGCCAGTGGAGGAATGTTTGTAACGCAGGCGGAGAGATAGCGAATCATCATCTGCTGGGAGATGCCTTGCGTCAGCCCATACACCGGCTCAAGCCGCTCAATCGACGCGAGGTTTATTGGATCGGTCACAATATCGGGATGCGCGATCTGAAACCCATACTGCGTGCGCGCAAACACGCCGCTGATAAGGCGCTTTTGTCCAATCGGAAATTGTTTTGCGAGATACTCCGTCTGCGCATGGAAATAGACGATATTGACAAAACCTGCTGCATGTTTGCAGCGAATCGAATAGGGGCGGTTGGTGCGAAAGCGTGAGGGTTTCCCGCTCGGTTCGTGTTTTTCCACCTGCACGATCACGGTCACGATCTCACCGTCTTTTGCTGTGTCTAACGTGTGCGTCAGTTTTCGCTCGACGGTGTTCAGCGGAAGATGGAACACCATATCCAGCACGCGAACCGGCTGCTCAGGTGTTTTAGAAAAGAGCTTTTTCAGTTTCTTGATGATCGCGGGGCCAATGCCCTTGATGTGAATCACATCCGCAAATAACGGATTTAATTCCTCAGGCCGCATGTGTCAGAATGAACGGCGATCTTGCTTGCGCCGATCCTGCTCGACCGTAATCTGTGCGGTTCGGCGATCTTTATTCCTGCGCCGTTCCACCACCACTACTTCGTTGATATCGCTTTTACCTTCTTTAGGCAGCGAGGCATGTTTTGCGAGATACTGCTCGCATTTTTCGGTCATTTCCAATTCGGTAGTTTCCCCTTCGATACGGCAGAACGCCATCGACACGGTGAATGGCACGGGCTGATTATCCGGCGCCACAAAGGGCGTCTGCGCCATCGACCAGCGTAGGCGGTTGAGCACCATGCGCGCCGATTCGCCGCTGGCTTCCATCAGGATCACACCGATGGTTTTGAAATTGAGGGTACCGATCGTATCGTCCGAACGCAGACGTTGTTTGATCAGGCTTGCCACATGCCGGTGCAGTTGCAGCCCCGCTTCGTCACCGTGTTTGCGGGTCACCGCATCAAATGTATCCAGCGCGATCACCGCAAAACAGGCATTCAGGTCTTTCTGATTGGCATGAAACAGGGTGAGCTGCAGATCCTTCATCAGCGAGGAGCGATTAGGTAATCCCGTGTTCGAATCCACAATCTCATGGCCTTTGAAATTTTCCTGCAACACATTACGAAACACCATGCGCTGCTTATG
>CAZFOM010000073.1:0-3069 GCA_964520155.1 uncultured Rickettsiales bacterium | reverse complement strand
CTTCTTCATCAATCAGGATAATCTGAAACCATGGGTTGCGATCGAGCGGTTCGCAGCGCACCACCTTGAAGTTATAGGCAATTTCGCTGCCGTGCTTGGTGCGTACGGGAAAACTGCGTACGGTTTTCATGACTTCAGCGAGATCCGGCGCATCGTCATGATACCCGATTCGCTCCTGCAACGTATCGTCGAGCTTCGCGGCAATAATCTGCGACAACGGCTTGAGCGTCAATTCTTCGCGGTTATACCCGAGCACACGCTCCGCCGTTTCGTTCATTGCGCTGATCTCGATCTGACGTCTGGCGTTGTTTTGACACACCATAATCACAGCATCGCTTTTGCGATAGGCGGTGAGTGTAGCCATCATGCGTGCATCTCCCTGTCGTTTAGGCTTCCGTTTCTGATCTTGTAATGTAACATCAATAGGTTAACAAAAGACCAATGGCTGCATTCCCTGCTTGCATTGCGGATAAATACCACTAAATCAATTGCTTGTATAGATGGATCCCGCCCGATGAGTGACATAGACACAATCCGCAAACGCCTGTTGTTTCGTAGCTGGCACCGTGGCTGCAAGGAAACGGATGTGATTTTAGGCCCGTTTGCCGAGGCACGTCTGATGGCATTTTCCGCAGATGATATCGCCATCTACGAATCTTTTCTTGAAGAATTCGATAGCGATATCTGGGATTGGCTGGTGGGAAAGAATGACCGCTACGATAAAAAATACCAACGGCTGATTGAACAGTTGCGGCAATTCGCCGAAAGCCGACATGCGGCATGAAACTGCCTGCGTTTTCCGATAGACCCACGACATTACATCCGGTGCCGCGAGGGGCAATCGGTATGGTGGTGCGTGCCGTTTATCACGCGTCGAATCAACCGATTCTGTATGTAGCACCAAGCGATCGTGAATTGCGAACGCTATGCGATGCGGTGCGTTATTTCCTGCCTGCTGCAACGATCATCCCGTTTCCGGCGTGGGATTGCCTCCCTTATGATCGCGTATCGCCACACCCCAGCCTCATTGCCGAGCGGTTGGAAGCACTGGTAAGACTGGCCACCGAAAAACCATCTTCGCCCCCCATTGTCATCACCACGATCAACGCGCTTTTGCAGCGTGTGCCACCACGCAGCGCCTTAATTCATGCAACGTTTCTGCTTGAGGCAGGCAAGACCTTCGCACGCAACCAGTTGCTCGAATACTTTTCCCAGCATGGTTACCGGCGAGTCGAAAAGGTGGTGGAAGCGGGTGAATATGCCGTGCGCGGCAGTATTCTCGATATTTTAAGCCCGGGAATGCAGGACGGCATTCGCCTCGATACGTTTGGCGATGAAATTGAGTCCATCAAGCGCTTTGATCCGCTCACGCAGTTAAGCCACGGCAGTATCGAACGGTGGCAGTTACGACCAATGCACGAAGCCGCTCTGACAGAAGAAAGCATTGCGCGGTTCCGCAGCGGATACCGTGAACATTTTGGTGCCATCACCAAGGAAAATATCTTGTATGAAGCGGTGTCGCATGGCCGCGCTGTGCAGGGTATGGAGCACTGGTTGCCGCTATTTTATCCTAAACTCGACACCCTTGCCGATTATCTTCCCTATGCCCGTATCGTTCTGGATCATCAGGTGATGGCATTGTGTCAGGATCGTCTGGAAACCATTGCCGATTACTATTCCGCCAGACGGCAGATGGATGAGAACACCAAATCCAAAACCCCTGCCTACCACCCGCTTCCACCGTCTGCGCTCTATCTCGATCACGGCGATTGGTTGCGGCTGATCGAACGGAACACCCTCACGCTGTCGCCCTTCCAGCCTGCCGAATCGAGCAATTATTTACCGCTCAAAGCAAGCATCGCACTCCATAGTCTTAAGCAACAGTTTTCGCATGTGTTGGATGCGTTGCAGCATCATGCGCGGGAACATCAGAAATCCGGCAAACGTGTGCTGATCGCCTGCCACACGACCGGAAGCCTTGACCGGCTTTCCTCCATGCTCAAAGAACACGGGATGCTACCGCACGTCGTTCCCGAATGGGGGCATCGCCTCAATATGCTTGAAGGTGAAATCGGTCTGAGCGTTTTGCCAATCGAACAGGGTTTTGAATCCGAAGAAGACGTCGTGTTCAGCGAGCAAGATTTGTTTGGCGAACGGATTTTCCGACCCAAATCTCGGCGTAAGAAAGCCGAGAATTTTCTGGCAGAGGCAGCTAATTTTCTGCCAGGTGAGCTGGTGGTGCATCAGGAGCATGGCATCGGTCGCTTTGAAGGATTAGTGACGGTTGAGGCGGCTGGCCTCAAGCATGATTGCCTGAAACTGCTCTACGAAGGAGAGGATAAACTCTTTATTCCGGTTGAGAATATCGAACTCATCACCCGTTTTGGTTCGGACGACGAAGGTGTAAAGCTCGACAAGCTCGGCGGGGTATCATGGCAATCACGTAAGGCAAAATTGAAAGAGCGTATTCAGCTTGCAGCCGAAGTCTTGATGCGCACCGCAGCGGAGCGCGCCCTTAAAACGATGGATACGATCGCGCCGCCGCAAGGGCTATATGACGAATTCTGCGCGCGTTTCCCTTACATGGAAACCGAGGATCAGGCAAAAGCCATCGAGGAGGTGTTAGAGGATCTGGCAGCCGGAAAACCAACAGACCGGTTGATCTGCGGAGATGTTGGGTTTGGTAAAACCGAGGTGGCGCTGCGCGCGGCATTCGTTGCGACCACACATCACAATGCGCGCGGAAAAATGCAGGTGGCCATCATCTGCCCCACCACCCTGCTTTGCCGCCAGCATTTCAAAACCTTCTGCGAACGCTTTGCGGGACTGCCCATCACCGTGCGCCAGTTATCCCGTATGGTGTCTTCAAAACAGGCCAAGGAAACCCAGACCATGATTGCCGATGGTTCGGTGGATATTGTCGTGGGCACTCATGCGCTACTATCCGATCAGGTAACATTCAACAATCTGGGGCTGTTGATCATAGATGAGGAACAGCATTTCGGCGTGGCACAGAAAGAAAAACTCAAATCGCTTAAGGGCGATGTGCATGTGCTCACACTTTCGGCC
>CAZFOM010000072.1:0-10219 GCA_964520155.1 uncultured Rickettsiales bacterium | reverse complement strand
GTGCATGACCTTTCAGCAATGCAGGGACAGGAAGCGCAGGTTGCGTAGGAGAAAATCATGAAAAAAGACACAAAGGGAAGAATGAAGCTCACGAAGTCAGTGGTTGATGGTGCCAATCCACAAGAGGAACGGTATCGCATTCATGACACTGAAATTCCGGGGTTCAATCTGGCGGTGTATCCCAGCGGTGCGAAAAGCTACCGGCTGGAATATCGGGTAAAGGAAACCAATCAATCCAAGACGTTTACGATTGGGGATGCCAAAGTGCTCACACCCGATCAGGCACGAAAGGAAGCATTGAGAATCCGAGGAATCGTTGAGCTTGGCGATGATCCTGCGCAGAAGAGAAGCGAACGGCGTGAAATTCCCTTATTCAAGGATTTCGTAGAGGAATATTTTGAGAAATACGCCGTGCTACACAAGAAACCCTCCAGCGTTGAAACGGATCGCTTATTGGTACGGCACTTGGTTCGCGAGCTTGGAGGAAAGAAGGTAAGCGCGATTACTGAGGAAGACGTAAAGGATGTGCACACGCAGCTTACGCGCTATTCGCCGATATCTAAAAAGCCCGCTCCGATTGCAGCCAATCGTGTCACACGGTTGATGCGAAAAATGATGAATCTGTGCGAAGAATGGAAGTATCGCCCGAAACATTCCAATCCATGCGATAGTATCAAAGAGAATCCAGAGAGCCATCGTGACCGCGTGCTCGATCCTGATAAAGACCTCGATCCTGTGACAGGTGCAGAACGTGGACCAGGGGAGCTTGAGCGGTTTCTCAGGGCGTGCTCTGAATCATTGCACGACAACACCGAGCATCCACGAGTGATTTTGCTGCTGCTGACAATCATGGCAACGGGTGCGCGCCGTGGTGAAATCATGAGCCTTAAGAAAGAAGAAGTGCTCCTGCATAAAGGTTTCATTCTGAAGGAAGACCATAAAGGTCGGCGGATGAACCAGAAGAAGCCAAAACGCATTGATCTGAATTCTCTGGCAGTTCTGTTTCTGCGCTACACCCTGTCGAAGCTATGCCGTGAAGAATGCGAATGGGTATTTGAAAGCCATGTTCGCCCCGGCAATCCCTATAACAACTTGCACAAGCCGATGTCGCGCTTGCTAAAGCGGTCAGGTATCAAAGATTTTCGCATTCACGATATGCGGCATACATTCTCCACGCTGCTGAATGATAGCGATGTACCTGTGCAGATTCTGTCTGATCTGCTTGGCCATGCCGATATCAAAACCACGAAGGGTTATATCCATCCGCTGAAGCGTAAGGGCGAATCGAAGTCGGAAGTGGTCAGTAAAGTCATGCGTGAGTTCCTCGATCTGCCCGATCTGGATAATCATGAGGGACAAATCATCGATTTCCCGGTACAGCAAAAGCAGTCCAGCTAAAAACTACTGGTTACTACAGAAACCCGCAGATTTCCTAGAATTTGTGTTTTGCTGTACCGAGTTTTCGGTACAGCACCGGTACAGCAAAAGGGGTAAAAAACGATGGTATTTTGGAGTAATTTGGAGGGTTAAAAAAGTTGCTTGTATTGTCGGAAACCGTTGATATAACTGGTGTTATAGTAACTGATGGTGTTCGGCAGGGATTGCCAATTACTAGACTGAAAATCCCTGTGTCGCTGGTTCGATTCCGGCTCCGGGCACCATAGATTTAGCTCATAATCATCTGCCGGAATCGAATGTGTTCTTAAATTCCGCGTGAGAGCCTAAGTGGACTACGGTTCTAAGTTTTGAATACCAGTTTCAAATAGATGAGCGATTCTGACAAAAATAGTCGATAACTAATTATGATGAAACCTGTTTTTAGAATCGATGGAAGCAATGCATCACCACTTGAGGGCTACATTGTTCTAGATTGGCAAAAGGTGTTCTGGAATGGAGGAACACTGGCTCTCGCACTTCTATTCGCGCCCATCACCTTCTCATGGGATGCCTTGCTAATGTGTATCGTGCTCACTTATTTTATGCTACTTATTGGTCATAGCGTTGGCATGCATCGAATGATGATCCACCAAACTTTCAAATCGCCAAAGTGGTTTGAAAGATTACTTATCTACGTTGGTGTTTTAGTCGGCATGTCTGGCCCATTCGGTATTATCAAGATACATGATGTAAGAGATTGGGCGCAGCGTCAAAAAGCATGCCATGACTTTTTCTCGCACAAAAGGGGATATGTAAGGGATCTAACGTGGCAGCTGTTTTATCGGTTTGAGTTCACCTCTCCACCGAAGCTCAACATCGAGCCAGAGATGTCACAAGATGCTTGGTATAGGTTCTTTGAAAGAACTTGGCGCTTTCATCAAATTATTTTAGCTATTCCACTGTATTTTTTGGGTGGTTGGTCATGGGTGGTGTGGGGAATTTTTGTTCGTGTTCCACTCTCTGTTATTGGTCATTGGTCGATTACATACATCTGCCATAATCCGGGGCCTGGCCGTTGGCAGGTGAAGGATGCCGCTGTGCAAGCATCAAATCTCTACGGTATGGGTATTTTGACCTATGGAGAATGTTGGCATAATAACCACCATGCATTCCCCGAATCTGCTAGAATAGGTCTGGAAAAAGGTCAGTGTGACCCGTCGTGGCGATTTATTCAGATTATTTCGAAATTAGGTTTAGCGCATAGTATTGGACAACCTCGTCCGGAATCTGCTCGGGAAGATTTAATGGAAATTGTATTTTAATAAGGTTACCACAGATTGAAACTCTGAATAAATTGTCCCAGGTGGCTTAAATTTTTTCGGGTTCCGAGGTGCGATATACTACTCCCTTTACTCCACCGTAAACCACACTTCGTTGCGGCGCAGGAAGGGAAGTGTCCAAGGCGGGTTGTAGTAGGCGAAGGTGGGTTCGCCCGTGATGCGTATATTGTTTGATTTCGCGTATGACTCGAGCTTCTCGCGGTGTTTCATCATACTGTGATCCGTGGCAAAACCCGAAAAGCGAATCGCAAGCACGGTCTTTTTCGGCACCTCAAACACCCGCACATTAGGGTTTATGGGTTTGGGCAGCGTCGCAAGCGTGTATTGTCTGGGCATGATAAAACGCACCTTCCACGCATCCGAACTTCCTGCTTGCTGGGTGACGGGGGCGGTCATGGCGATGGAAGTTCCTTTCTGCTGCGTCACCGGCGCGGTCATCGCGACTTTCTGCTGCGGTGTGTTACCGCCAAAAATGAAATCGGCGAGTGGCGAAAACCCGTCATTCACCGCATCCCTGCGATCCCCGCGCGCATCCACCTCCGCCACCAGCATGGCGGGGTATTCGCGCAGTTCAATCACGCCTTCCGCTTGTTTGACGGTATAGGCAGGTTGTTCAGTGTCACTCACCGAAGAACATCCGGCCAGAGGAGCAAACAGCACGAGCGCAAACGCGCTGCGGCGTAACATACGAAGAAACAATAGTATCATATAAAGGTACCTCAGTAGAAAATTTCATAAACGTGAAAGGGTTTTTTCCACCAGCTCGCGCAGCGCAGTCTGGTGTGCGGTTTCAAAGGCCGCAAGCGTGGCTGCTAATGTATTGCCACGCGTGGGAACGGATTGCGTGCTCGACACGCTGAAACGCACCTTGCGCGAGAGGGGATCCACCACGCGACCTACGAGCTTCACTTCGACACGCGCAGCGCTTTTATCGCGGATCAACTGAAACGCTCGAATGTCCGTAAGCAGGGAATAATCGGACATCGCGCCCTGCATATCGGGTATGACCGAGCGAAAGCGCCCGCTGGATTCAAACGCCTCCACCAGACCGGCCTGCACCATTTTGGGGAGAGTCTCCGCCCAGGCTTTGCCCTCGACCCCACGCAGATGCCCTTGTGATTCGAGCACCGCGATGCGCGTGCTATCGAGTCCGGGATTGGTGACCGGAAGCACGATTTTCAACGTACCATAGGACGCTTTGCGCGCAGAGGATTCGAGGGTGGGGGAAGATAGAATATAGGTATCGGCGGCAGGCCCGCTTCCACCCGCACAGGCGGAAAGAAACAGCGCAGTAAACAACACCAGCAATGGGCGCATCATGGCAATCGTACTCCTTCAGGATCAGGCGGGAAAATCACCTGCGACGGGTTTTCTTTGAGCGTATCGGCAAGCGCGCCCACCCCGCGCGTGGTATTCTTGATTTCGTTCATCACGTCGTAGAGTTCGCCGTAACCCGAATCGGCAAAGCGGTTGGTCTTGCTCATCAACTGCTCGATCCGTTTGAGCACCGCCTCGAGATCCTGCGTGCTCGATTGCAGTGTGCCTGTGAGATTGCGGATATTGCGGATCATTTCGCCGGTGGTTTTCACATTCTCATCGTTGAGCAGCTTCGCAAACTGATTCGAGGCGTTGGAAAAGCGGCTGATCGCCTCCGGCAGCGAGGTGAAAATCACCGTGATGTTAGAGGGTACAGAGGGAATCTCGGCAATGCCGTCGCCATAGTGAATTGCGGGCTGAGTGACCAATGCAGACTGCTCGAGTTCGACGAACGTAATACCCGTGATGCCCTGCGATTTGAGGGTGGCGATGGTGTTGGGGCGGATGGGCGCCAGACTGTCAATATCCACCCGCACCTCGACGCGTTCGGGGTTGTTCCGATCAAGCGCGATGTCTCGTACTTTGCCAATTTCCACGCCGCGGAATTTCACTGCGCCCCCTTCGCTTAAGCCATTCACCGACTCGGTGAAAAAAATACGATACGGGGTGTAGCTCACGCGATCGGCGCCGCCGGTCAACCAGATCGCAAATCCAGCCATCAGCAGGAATGTGACAATGACAAAGGTGCCGACCGCGATATAGTGTTTCTGAGGTTCCATAACAGGTTATTCACGCAGCAGATTCATGGGCAGGAACGGCTCGGGCGCGTGGGCCATGGAAGTAACTCTGAATCCACGCATGGTTGTACTGTAGCAGATTCGGTATCGTATCGACGATGATTTTTTTGTCCACCAGAACCGCAACCTCATCGCAAATGGTAAACAACGTATCGAGATCATGGGTGATGATGGCCACAGTTACCCCGAGACTGCGGCTCAGGTGACGGATCAGCGCATCGAAATCGGCGGCGGCAATCGGATCCAGCCCTGCCGTCGGCTCATCCAGAAACAATAGTGACGGGTCAAGCGCGAGTGCTCGTGCCAGACTCGCACGCTTGATCATACCGCCGGACAGTTCCGACGGGTATTTCAGCGCCGCTGGTTGCGGCAATCCGGCGAGCGCGATTTTGAGGCGCGCCACGTCGCGGCATTCGTCCTCAGTGAGTTCGGTGTGTTCGATGAGCGGCATCATCACATTCTGCTCTACTGTGAGAGAGGAAAACAACGCGCCTTGCTGAAACAACACCCCGAACAGGCCTGCCATATCGGAGGGTGACAGATCGGCGATATTGCGCCCCTCAATCCAGATCATGCCCGCATCGGGTTCTTTAAGGCCTATGATAGTGCGCATGAGTACGGATTTGCCGCTACCCGATCCTCCCACAATTCCGATGATCCGCCCGCGACGAATGTCAAAATCGAGATGGTCATGCACCACCTGCGCTCCAAAGCGGGTGCTAAGCCCTCGAACCGAGATGAGAATATCGTTTTCCATCAAATCCCCAGATGTGAAAAGAGAATGGAAAAGATCGCATCCGCAATCAACACCAGAAACACCGATTGCACCACCGATGCGGTGGTGAGCCGCCCGACACTCTCAGCCGAGCCGGACACATCCATACCGCGCATACAGCCCACCACCGCGATCAGAAACGCAAAGACGGGCGCTTTAATCAGTCCCACAAACAGATCGGAAAAGCTCGCAGCATCGGAAATGCGTTCGATATATTGCTGCAGGTTCATATCGATCAGGAAATGGCACACCAGCGCCCCGCCGGCTAGCCCCATGATATTGGCGATGAAGGTCAGAAGCGGCAACGTGATCATCAGCGCAAGCACACGCGGCACGACAAGTAGCTCAAATGGCGATAGCCCGATCACGCGCAGCGCATCGACTTCCTCGTTCACTTTCATCACCCCAATCTCGGCGGTAAACGCGCTGCCCGAACGCCCCGCCACCATGATGGCAGTCAGCAACACCCCCATCTCGCGCAGCACCGAAACGGCGATCAGATTTGCGGTGAAATGCTCGGCGCCATATGGGCGCATCTGAAACACACCCTGATAGGCAAGCACAATACTGATCAGAAAAGCAATCAACGCCACAATCGGAATCGCGTGGATGCCCGTCTCCAGAATATGCCGCGAAATCGATGCAATACGCAGGGTCTTCGGGCGGGTCAGGCAACGAATCAGAACAACCCAGATCTGGCCAATGAATGAGATCAGCTCGATGGTGGCACGCCATGCGCGAATCGTCGCAGCACCCAGATGCGCGAGCAGATCGCTTATGAAATCAGGATGTTTCGGCGGCGGCGTTTCACACATTGGCGCATTTTCAATCAGCGTCAGCATCGCCTGCTGATGCGCCTGCAACCCTGTAAGTGAAAGAATTTTCCCTTTGCTTGCAGCGTATATCGTGGCCTGTTTTACAAGCAGCGCACCCACCGTGTCTAAAGCCTGAAGGCGGCTGGCATCACACAGCAATTGTGTTTGTTCGGAATGATCAATTGCTTCAAACCACTTCTCCTTGCCCACCTGATAGGTAGACAGCACCAGCCGTCCGTCCAGCAGCCAACCGGAACCGCTTGGGGTAATCGTAAATCCTGCACGACTGGAAATACTGTCCTCACACACAACTTGATTCGATGCGCGCAAGCCTATATGAATTGCACCGACCAAACAACCACCACGATCATGAGGGAAGTATGAAACGCGCTTTACTGTCTTTTGTCGCAACGCTCAGCTTCGCAGCGGCAGCCTGGGCGATCGAACCACCTGTCACCACGCTCGACAACACGCCGTCGGGTGTCTACACGCTCGATACCTCCCACGCTTCCGTCACGTTCCAGATCAGCCATCTTGGATTTTCCAATTACACGGGTCGTTTTAACGAACTGAACGGCACGCTCAATTTCGATGCGAAGGATCCGACGAAAAGCAGCGTGGAAATCATCATCAATCCCGCTTCCGTCGATGTGAATCACCGTGAGCTTGAGGGCAAACTGAAAAAAAACGAAGATGCGTTCAATGTCGAAAAATTCTCAACCATCACCTTCAAATCCACGAAGGTCACGAAACTCTCTGACACCAAAGGCACCATCACCGGTGATCTTACGCTGCTCGGCGTCACCAAACCCGTCACGCTCGATGTCACGTTCAATGGTTCCGGTATGAACCCATTTGCCAAAGCGCACACGCTGGGATTTTCTGCAACCGGCAGCATCAAACGCTCTGAGTGGGGGCTTAAGGCCTGGGAGAAGGCGGTTGGTGACGAGGTAAAACTCCTGATCGAAGTGGAATTCAATCAGAAGCTGGAAGAGAAGAAGCAGTAGTAGTCATGGGTCGTGAGTACGCATGACCAAGGACTCATGACCCGTGACCAAAAACCCTACGCCGCCGAACTGGCCGGTTCTTTCACCTGCTCCACACCCGCTTTCAGGTGCGCAACTAAGCCGGCGTCCAGATTCAGTTTATTTGCCAGTGTATCGAGATACACCTGTTCGGCGGGATTGATCTCACCCAGCACCAGCACAGAGGCGGCATAGATTTCAGCCGCGATTTCCGGCGTGGTGGCGGTGGCAACCACCGCATTTATATCCAGCGGTTTGCTCAGTTCTTCAAGGAGGAACCCTTTTTCTTCCGCAGAGAAACTTGCGGCATTCACCTGCTCAAAAATTTTCGCATTCTCGGCAGCATCAATCGAACCATCGGCTTTGGCGGCGGCGATCATGGCGCGCATCAACGTGAGCGCCAGGGTGTTGTTTGCCGCCTGATCCTGCGGCGCAGGCAGGAACTTGCCGAGCGCCTGCTGTGGGTTGTTTAAGAAATCCGTCACCTGCGATTTCATCTGGGAGGCCACTTGCTGTGCTCCCTGTACACCGGTGGCGCCTCCGGATGCCTTGTTCTGCTGGTACTGCTGATAGGCTTTATAAGCAAACCCGCCAATGAGTGCGAGTCCGCCGACCTTGACGGCCGATTTGACGATTTTCTTGCCGCCTCTTCCGGTCATCGCACCTACGACGGCGCCGGTCAGTGCACCGGTGAGGAAACTACGTTTTCCACCACTGCCAATCACAGTATTCAAAAGTTTTCCAATATCCATAACACTCTCCTTATGCGGCTTCGTTTTTGGTTATCTTTTTTTCTCTGCGTGCGGCAATTTTTGCACCACCCAGAAATGTCTCGCGGATGTCCACTGTGGATTTTTTCCCAACATTTGCTTTGTTGGTCAGAATCCATTCCTCGGCGCGGTCGCGCCCCATCGCGTGCAGATATTGGAAGAAATGCCACGAGGTATTAAGTTTGCTTGAAGCATTCAGCCCATGCACTTCGGGGTGGGCGGCGATCATATGCATCCGCACGTCTTTATATTTATTGGTATCCAGCCGGTTTTCCTTAATTAGCTTGGACACAAAGTTGATTGCGCGCATTTCCGCGATCAGGCTGGAATTAAAGGTGATCTCGTTTAAGCGGTTGATGATGTCGCTGGCGTGTTGAGGCGTGCCGTCGCGGAAAATCGGGTTGATCTGAACCAGCAGCACATCTGCGACTCTGGTGCGGTAGAGTAGCGGCCAGATTACCGGATTTCCCATGAATCCGCCATCCCAATAGGGCTCGCCGTCAATCTCGACCGCCTGAAATATCTGTGGAATACAGGCGGAGGCCAAAATAACGTCGGTGGTGATTTCGCCACACTCAAAAATGCGCGGCTGGCCGGTGCGCACCTGCGTGGCGGAAATAAACAGTTTGATATCCGAACCTGTGTCAAGCAAGCGCTCGTCCAGCACTTTGTCGAGCACCCAGCGCAGCGGATTAAGGTTCAAGGGATTCATCTGATAAGGTGACACCAGCCGGCTCATCAGATCAAAATAGCTGTACGACAGTGACCAGTCGAGATTCCAGCTATTGCCATATTGCTCAAACGGTGTCTGTTGGAAAGGACTCACCAGACCCAGCAGGCTGACTTCATGCCAGAATCGCGCGAGCAGTTTTTTGGCACCCGTCCGCCCATCCTGCATATAACCGTTCACCAGCACCGCCGCATTCATGGCGCCGGCAGAGGTGCCACTGATGCCCTCGATTTCGATATCTTCTTCCTCAAGCAGGCGATCCAGCACACCCCACGTATAAGCGCCGTGCGACCCGCCGCCTTGCAAAGCCAGATTGAGTTTGATGATTTTGGACATGGCCTATCTCATGTATGAGTGCGTGCTTGTACCAGTCAAAACCAGCGGCACCAAGCGAAAACCGAGACCTAATCCCGAATCAGAACTTCTACTCTACGCGCAGAAGATGACCCTTTTCCCCCTTTAAGGGTGGGTTTTGCCTCTCCATACGCAAACTCGGTGATGAGGTGATCCTTTACTCCCCGCTCGATCAACGCGTTGCGCACGGCTTCCGTGCGCTGCTGAGACAGTGCCATATTGGCATCGGCATTACCCGCCTGATCCGCATACCCATGGAGGATGATGTCCGCACCGGCGAGATCCTGAATCTGATCGGCCACAGTTTTGACGATGCGCACCGCATCCGCAGACAGGGTTGCTTTGGCGGGCGCAAAGGTGATGATATAGGCATTGGTGCGTGGGGGTTTGGAAGCGACGCGGGCGGGCGTAGGTTTCAATGTTTCCACCGCATCAAAGAAGCCTCTGCGGCACGCCGCAATATCCTCCAGTTGCCAGCCTTCTTCCTGCTGCTCGAGCCAGCAATCATAAAAGAATTGTGCGCGTGCGGTGAGTGCGGGGCGCGCCTGTTTGTTGGATGCGTTCAATACGCCCAGCAAGCGTTCACGCGCGGCTTCAAATTCAGGGATCATTTCCTCCGGCACGTCCCAATCCGACACCAGCTCCGGTGCAGGTTCGTTACCGTACACTGCCGAAAGCCCTTTAGTGGAAAACACCGACATGCTCCACCAGTCATAAGCCTTCGCTTCGGCTTCAGCAAACGCCAGATATTCTGCCGCCAGCGCATTTTGAAACGGCGTACCGTTTGGCTCTGCATGGCGCAGTTCTTCAAGGCGTGCCGTCGTGCAGGCGGAAAGCATTAGAGAAAAAAGGGCGAATAATGCAAAACGCATTTGCATGGCGGGCATCCTGTTCTGGCGAATATAAAGGGTGTATGCAC
>CAZFOM010000071.1:9555-10230 GCA_964520155.1 uncultured Rickettsiales bacterium | reverse complement strand
GCGGTATTTTCGAGCCAGTACGCGGTAATTTTGCGGTTCCATGTGGAGGAGATCGGTTATGAGTTGCGAGTTATGAGTAGAAGTTATTTATTATCAGTATGTTAATCCAACTAACAACACACAACTCATAACTCATAACTACTTAAAAGAGGCTGGTGACGACCCAATCCAATATCTGTTACGGCTGCTTCCTTTCGGACCTGACCGGGTTCGCAGGTGAACTGCCCGCCACCAACCCTGCGCCACTATGCGTAAAAAAACGGGTGACTGCAAGCGTAAGATCGGAAGAATGTTTACGTTTTATTTACGAATTCAGCGATAGATATAGTATAAGAGCGAAAAAAGAAAAATCATTGGGGAAATATGGCATCACGCGCTGCAACCATGCCCGATATGGATCAGATCATCGGGTTTTCCAAACGACGCATGGCAGAACTGATGGGGTTCGGGCTGTTTAGCCTTGCGACCTTTATGCTGCTCGCGCTCATTAGTTTCAACGCATCGGATCCCTCGATGAATGTGGCAACTACTTATCCAGCACAGAACTGGATGGGAATGGCCGGTTCGTATTTTGCCGATCCGACGCTACAACTCTTGGGTGCATCGTCGGTGCTCTTGGTGCTGGTATCGCTCGCGTGGGGATGGCGGTTATTCCGCGGCCTCAGGATCTCGCAT
>CAZFOM010000071.1:0-9545 GCA_964520155.1 uncultured Rickettsiales bacterium | reverse complement strand
AGGCGATGATGACGAAGCGGCTGCCGAGCAGGCTGCGCATGACGGCGCTGCTTGCAAGTCTGGTATTGCTCGCTTCGATTCTATCGCTTCTGGAAGCGCCGCTTGCGTGGCCGATTGATAATGGTCTGGGAGGTGCTATCGGCGTGCTGGTCAAAGCCAAAATGCTGCAATGGTTTCACCCAGCGGCATGGGGTGTTTTTGCAGCGATATTAATGATCGCGACTATTCCTGTGGCGTTCGGTCTACGCTGGCAGGAGTGGAAAAGCATTTTCCGCTTTACCGCCAAGACGACAATCCTAAGTATGATCTGGCTGAAGTGGCTTCGCCTGCCACTTGCGCGTGGCGATGCTTCCGAAATCGAACAGGAAAAACCGACACTATGGCAACGCATCAGCAATCTCTTTCGTTCGAGAAACGAAGAAGAAGCAGATGAGATTGAGGACTTTGCACAGCCTGAGCCAGTGAGTGAGGCGAAACCGAAAAAGAGCGCTAAAAAAATCATAGATATTCCAGAGAAAGCCGGAAAGACGAGGCAGAAACAACCGTCTTTTGAATTACGTCCCGCGCAGGGTGCGTATCAATTGCCACCGGTAGATATGCTTGCGGAACCTTCCAAGAAAGCGAAGAAAACGACCATTAGTGAAGCGGCACTGGCACAGCATGCGCGACTTCTCGAAACCGTCTTGAAAGATTTCGGGGTCAATGGGGAGATCGTCAAAGTGCGCCCAGGCCCTGTGGTGACGCTTTATGAACTTGAACCATCGCCAGGCACGAAATCTTCTCGCGTGATTGCGCTTGCTGATGATATTGCCCGTTCCATGAGCGCGATATCCGCGCGCATTGCGACCATTCCAGGCCGCAACGTGATTGGGATTGAGTTACCGAATACCTCCAGAGAAACCGTGTTTCTACGCGAATTGCTCGAGGATCCGGAATATACCAACACGCAGATTCGTCTGCCGCTGGTGCTCGGCAAAGATATTGGGGGCGCACCTATTATTGCCGATCTTGAGCGTATGCCGCACTTGCTTGTGGCGGGTACGACCGGTTCGGGTAAGTCGGTGGCGATCAACACCATGCTGATGTCGTTGATCTATAAATTGTCGCCGGATGAATGCAAATTCATCATGATTGATCCCAAGATGCTGGAATTGTCCGTCTATGACAATATCCCCCATCTGCTGACACCGGTGGTTACCGAGCCAGGAAAGGCCGTAGTGGCGCTCAAATGGACGGTAAAAGAGATGGAAAATCGCTACCGTTTGATGTCGAGCCTCGGGGTGCGAAACATTGACGGATATAACAAACGTCTGCGTGAAGCCAAGTCCAAGAATGAGAAGCTGACCCGTCAGGTACAGACGGGGTTTGATCCCGAAACCGGAAAACCGATTTACGAGCAGCAGGAGCTGGATATGAACCCGCTGCCGTTTATTGTGGTGGTGGTGGATGAAATGGCCGATCTCATGCTGGTGGCAGGCAAGGAAATCGAAGGCTCGATCCAGCGCCTCGCGCAGATGGCGCGTGCGGCGGGTATCCATATCATCATGGCGACGCAACGACCGTCGGTGGATGTGATTACGGGGGTGATCAAGGCAAACTTTCCGACGCGTATCAGTTTTCAGGTAACCTCGCGCATCGACTCGCGCACGATTTTAGGCGAGCAGGGCGCCGAACAGCTACTCGGGCAGGGGGATATGCTCTATATGGCGGGAGGAGGACGAATCACCCGCGTCCATGGCCCCTTCATCAACGATAAGGAAGTCGAAAAAATTGTAGGACACTTACGTCTACAGGGCAGCCCGACCTACGTCGAGGACGTGACGGTGGATCCTGAAGAAGCCGATATGTTCAGCGGTGAAGAAGGCGAAGGCGGTGAGGAGGAAGGGCTTTATCGTCAGGCGGTCGCGATCGTCACGCGCGATAAAAAAGCCTCGACCAGTTACATCCAACGCCATTTGAAGCTCGGCTATAACCGTGCCGCGCGCCTGATTGACCGTATGGAAGAGGAAGGCATCGTGGGGCCTGCGAACCATGTCGGCAAGCGCGAAGTGCTGGTGCGATAATTACAAATAATTTAATTGCTTTGTGCGCCGTCAGTGCCATGCTGGGTTCATGCGATTAACTGCGTTTTTTGTTTTTCTTCTTTTCTCCTTTTCCGCGAGCGCAAGCGACATGCCGAGGCCTGCCGAAGTGCAGCGCACCATGGAAGTGATGGCGGAAAAAACCATCGAACTCACCGAAAATAACCGTGCTACATTGAACCGCATCGAACAGTATTTGAGCAGCCTGAGCACCATACAGTCCGAGTTTATTCAGGTAGCGCCAAACGGGGATATTGCCGCGGGTAAATTTTATATGATGCGCCCGGGGAAACTGCGGCTTCAATATGATCCACCGACACCCATTCTCATGGTCACGGCGGGGGATTATCTGGTCTATTACGATCACGAGCTGGGGCAGGTGAATTACATTGATATGGACGATACGCTGGTGGGTTTTCTTGCCCGTCCTCAAGTGCAGTTCGACGACTCGGTGAAGGTGGTGGATCTGACGCAATCGTACAACTCTATACGCGTGAGCATTCTGCAAAGTGAAAAACCCAAGGACGGGATGCTGACGCTGGAATTCGTCGATAACCCCATGCAGATCCGCAACATGGTGGTGACCGATTCGGCGGGGCAGGTGACCACCGTCTCCTTGAACAACGCCAAATTTGGCGTGCCGCTCGATGCGGATCTGTTCAAATTCAAAGATCCGAATCTGGGCGGTCATCGCCAGCACAAAAACTTACCAGACTAGATTACTACCCGTCATCGCGAGAACCCTGCTTGCTCGCCTTTTTGTAGTTGTAACGTAGGCGGTTTGCAGGGTTCGTGGCGATCCAGATTTACTCTCGTACAACGAAAAATGATGGGCTGGATTGCCGCGATCACGTTGTTCGCTCGCAATGACGGTTTTAGTGATTTTGTAACACAAACTTCACACACAACACGAAATCGTGCTGCTATGGTGCCTACATGAGATGCGCAAAAAGCGCAGAAAACCAAGGTAGGGGAACGTTATGAAAGAGATGATGAATGTGGGCGATACGGCGATGGCGATGATGGGAATCACCACCATGACCTATATCCGTCCGGTGCAAGACGGCAAATCCGACGGTTTTGCAGTATGCGCCGCCGATGGCACCCAGCTTGCGGTATTCCCGAGCTACGATGCGGCCTATTTTACCGCTCGCCAGTTCAATCTGACGCCGGTGAACATCCACTAAATGTACTACGAGTTAGAGTTTTGTTGATAAGCCTCCCTGACTACCCCGCGAAAGCGGGGTATTTTTTTGAGTATTTTCCATAACACTCTGACCCGTTATTTTATCTCCACCAGTACCGGTACATGGTCGGAAGGGTTTTCAAAGCCTCTGGCGTCACGCAGGATAGTAAAATCGTGCAGGGATTTTTTGAGATTGTGGCTTGTCCATATATGATCAAGCCTGCGCCCACGGTTGGAGGCTGCCCAGTCGCGGTTGCGGTAGCTCCACCAGCTATAGAGTTTTTCCGACAGCGGAACCTTCACGCGTGCAACGTCCTGCCAATCCTTGCTGTGTTGTAACTTCAGGAGCTTTTCGGTTTCGATAGGGGTATGACTCACCACATCGAGCAACTGCTTATGCGACCAGACATCGTGTTCGTGCGGAGCGATATTAAAATCCCCGACAATAACCGTTTTCTGCTCTTTTTTCAGATCATCCGACCAAGCCTGCATCGCATCCACGAACGCGAGTTTATCTTTGAATTTTGGATTTTGCCCAGGATCGGGAATGTCCCCGCCGGCGGGCACATAGAAATTATGCAGCCAGAGGCCATTTTCGAGCTTGCCGCCGATATGCCGTTTTTCTCCGTTGTTTAGTATATCCATCGTATGGATATGCGTGATGGGCGTACGCGACAGAATCGCCATGCCGTTGTAGCTTTTTTGTCCCGTGTAATAAACATGATCGAATCCAAGCGCTTTGACATCATCCAGCGGGAAATGGGTGTCCTCGACCTTGGTTTCCTGCAGGCAGAGAACGTCCGGCTTCAGGGATTTTAAGGTTTTTCGTATCAGATCCAGACGAATACGAATCGAGTTGATATTCCAGGTGACTATTCGCATACTAGCGATGAAACATAAAAAAAACCCGAGGACAAGCCTCGGGTCTTAAAGTTGCAGGAACAATCGTTAGCGAGGTTCTTCACCTCACACACGGCGCACATATTTACAAGTATCGTGCCAATGTGTGAGTTGTTGCTAATGTGATGATTTTGTTTGGATTTATTGTTTCTTGATGAGTTGATGAATGTGCACAGTAAATAAGCAAGCGAGCAGGACATGACTAAAATTCAGGCAGATGTGATTATTGTGGGGGGTGGACTGGTGGGGCTATCTCAGGCGATTGCGCTGGCGCAGGAAGGCATGGCGGTACATGTGCTCGAGCGCACGTCATACGATACCCAGCATCGTCCTGAATTTGATGGCCGCGCGAGCGCGATTGCGTGGACATCGGCCACATTGCTGAAAAACACGGGTGTGTGGAAACATCTTGAAACCGAGGCAGAGCCGATCCTTTCGATTCTCGTTAAAGATGAAAATTCACCTGCACAGGTGCATTTCGACGCGATGGCGACCGCTGGTCATCCGTTTGGTTATATGATTGAGAACCGCGCCATTCGCCATGCACTATATCTGCGGGCGAAAGAATGCGCGAGCCTCACCATACATGCTCCCGCGCAAGCAGATTCGATTGTGGTTCAGGATCACAAGGCGGTGCTAACGCTTGAAAGCAAAACACTCGAAGCCCCATTGTTACTGAGTGCGGAGGGTCGCAACTCTTTATTGCGTGAACAGATGCAAATTGAAACCATGCGGTCAACCTATGACCAGACGGCGATTGTCTGCACGATACGTCATGAAAAACCGCATCACGGGGTAGCACAGGAGTTATTCCTGCCGATTGGCCCGTTTGCGGTGCTTCCCATGACGGAGAATCGCTCTTGTCTCGTATGGACGGAATCGGATGAACTGGCGCCGCGTTATCTTGCCTTACCAAAAGAAGAATTTTCAAGTGAGATACGCAAGCGTCTGGGCGATGGGCTAGGCGCATTTGACGTGCTTGGTACCCCATTTTCTTATCCGCTCACTCTGCTTCAGGCTAAGCGATACATCGACAAACGCTTTGCACTGGTGGGCGATTCGGCGCACGGGATCCATCCGATTGCAGGGCAGGGCGTGAATGTCGGATTCCGCGATGTGGCAGCCTTGACCGAACTGATTTTGGAAACTGCCAAGCTGGGGTTAGACATTGGTTCTCAGCAGATGCTCGAGCGTTATCAACAATGGAGACGCTTTGACGGTGTTTCCATGATGATGGCAACCGACGGGCTGAATCGGCTGTTCTCTAATGATCTGCTACCCGTGAAGCTCGTCCGCCGCACAGGACTTGCAATCGTGAATGCCATACCTCCACTCAAAAAAGCCTTCACCGAACATGCGATGGGTTTGTCAGGTGAACTTCCAAAACTACTGCGTGATGTAGCTTAACCTCACTTAGGGTTGTATTTCCCGCCGCTTGCGGCGTCATTGCGAGCGTAGCGAAGCAATCCACCTTTTTCTCTAGCCATCTTTTATTCTGGATCGCCACGGCCTAAAGGCCTCGCGATGACAAATACCCCGCTGCTTGCGACGGGGTTGATTATCACTGTTTACGGCATTCTTGTCATGCCAGCCTTCGCCGGTATGACATCTATACTCAGCCCCTTGGATTATTCTAACCTTGCTTCGACCAGTCCCTAACCACTGAGCATACGGCATCAGTTAATTGGGTAAGTTCTGCTTCCGAGATGGTGAGCGCCGGCCATAGATAGATCACGTCCTTAAGCGGGCGAATCCATACACCTTTCTCCACGAAACGCTGCCTGAACCACACGCGATCCATTTTTGCTGCTTCAAGTTGAACTACCCCGATTGCCCCCTTCACCCGCACATCCACAACACCCTTTATCCCTTCACAAGGCGCAAGAGCCTGATGCAGTTTGCGTTCCATGGCCTCCACCTGCATCAGGCGCGGTTCGCGTTCAAACAGATCCAGCGAAGCAAGCGCCGCGCTACAGGCCAGCGGATTTCCCATGAAGGTGGGGCCGTGCATGAAGGCGTGTTCGGGATCATCGCTTGCAAATCCGTCAAAGAGTGTGGAGGTGGTAAGCGTGGCGGCGAGCGTCATGGTGCCGCCGGTGAGGGCTTTACCGAGGCAGAGAATATCCGGTTCGACCCCCGCTTCCTGACAGGCAAACATCAATCCGGTGCGGCCAAAGCCGGTGGCGATTTCATCAGCGATAAACAGAATTCCAAATTGTTTACACAGGCGGTAAATTTCCGAAAGCACGTCCGGTGAATGGAATTTCATCCCCTCCGCACCCTGCACCAGTGGCTCGATAATCACCGCTGCGACCGTCTTGTGCAGGCCTTCGAGCACATTGGTAAAATCGGCAAGGCTGTATTCATCGTTGGGAATATCGACCACATAATTGCGCGTGGAGAGATGCCGGAATGCCTTGTGCACCGAATCGGGTTCGGAGACCGACATCGCCCCCATCGTATCGCCATGATAACCACCACGAAAACACAGGAATTTATCGCGCTTGCTGTCACCGCTATTACGCCAGTATTGCAGAGCCATTTTGAGAGCGACCTCCACGGCGGTGGAACCCGAATCACTGAAAAACACCCGCTGCAGTTTGCCAGGCGTCATGGCGCATAGGCGCCTTGCAAGGGTCATAGCAGGTTCATGCACGAGTCCGCCCAACATCACATGTGGCATAGTGTGAAGCTGTGTGCTGACCTGCTCCAGAATATACGGGTGGTTATAGCCGTGGCAGGCCGACCACCAGGAGGCGATACCATCAATCAACTCGCGCCCGTCGGCCAACGTAAGAGTGCTTCCCGATGTTTTTACCACGGGTAATGGCATCGGGGTCGTTTTCATCTGGGTGTAGGGCAACCAGATATGTGGCCACCCCTGATTGAGCCACGCGGGATCCATAACTATGCGGCGCTTTTCTGTGCGACCTGCGTGGGGGAATGCGGATGAATACCAAGCCGCGCGAATAACTCCGTATCTTTCTGGGTATCAGGATTAGGCGTGGTCAGTAGTTTCTCGCCATAGAAAATGGAATTGGCACCGGCGAAGAAACACAGCGCCTGCATCTCATCACTCATGTGCTCGCGTCCCGCCGAAAGCCTGACAAACGACGCAGGCATGAGAATACGTGCAACGGCGATGGTACGCACGAAGGAAATGGGATCCACCGCCTGCTCACCATGCAGTGGAGTGCCTTCGACCTGCACCAGCAGGTTGATCGGTACGCTTTCAGGATGCTCGGGCAGGTTTGCAAGCGTTGCAAGTAAGGATGCCCGATCTTTTTCGGATTCTCCCATGCCGACGATACCGCCGCAACAGACATGGATGCCGGCGTCGCGCACGTGCGAGAGCGTATCTAAGCGATCCTGATAGGTGCGGGTGGAGATGATTTCGTGGTAATAATCCTCGGATGTATCGAGGTTATGGTTGTAATAATCCAGCCCGGCATCTTTGAGTTTCTTTGCCTGATCACCATTCAGCATCCCAAGCGTTACGCAGGTCTCAAGTCCCATGGCTTTCACGCCTTTGACCATATCGATCACTTTGTCGAGATCGCGATCCTTGGGCGAGCGCCACGCGGCGCCCATGCAAAAGCGCGAAGCACCGGCGTCCTTGGCTTTGCGTGCGTCCGACAGTACGGCTTCGATCTCCATCAGTTTTTCGGCCTTCACCGGCGTATCGAAATGGGCGCTCTGCGGGCAGTATTTGCAATCCTCAGGGCAGCCGCCGGTTTTGATGCTAAGTAAGGTGGAGACTTGCACGGCATTAGGATCGTGGTATGCGCGGTGCAACGTGTGCGCATGAAACAGAAGATCATTGAACGGCAGCGCAAACAGCGATTCCACTTCCGGCACGTTCCAGTCGTGACGGATTTTATCGTTTATTTTTGAGGCAGTTGCTGGCATAGCTGGTATCCCTACAATAGAATTTGGACACCATGCCACCCATCCACGCAAGCGCAAGCGAAAAATTACGCGCGTTAGAAGAAAAATACTTACGCCGCGAGCTGGTTATGACGCCGCGCCACGACGGGATTTATCTCGAACGACGCGGGAAGAAGTGTATCTCTTTCAGTTGCAATGACTATCTGGGGCTGAGCCAGCATAAGGCAGTAAAGCTGGCGGCGATAGAAGCGATCGAGCAGTATGGAACCGGCGCCTGTGCCTCACGTCTGGTATCGGGTAATCATCCGCTCTATGAGGCTATCGAATCGGAATTATGTGCGTGGAAGAAAACCGAATCGGCGCTGGTGTTTGGCAGCGGCTACCTTGCCAATATGGGGTTGATACCGGCACTTGTAGGCGAAAGGGATCTCATCCTTGCCGATAAATATATCCATGCCTGTATGTTGGACGGCGCGGTTCTGTCGGGTGCAACGCTGCATCGGTTTCAGCATAATGATCTCGATTCCTGCAAACGGCAACTGGAGGCGCACCGTGCCAAGCACGATCGCTGCTTGATCCTTACCGAAGGCGTGTTCAGCATGGATGGCGATACGGCGCCGATACCTGAACTCTACGCACTCGCACAAGCATATGATGCAACACTGATTGTCGATGATGCTCATGCGCTCGGTGTCATCGGTGGCGGTTCAGGTACCAAATATCTGGGTGAAAATATGCTCATTATGGGCACGCTTTCCAAAGCAGCAGGATCGTATGGCGGGTATGTATGTGGTGCGAAACCGGTAATGGATTGGCTGGTGCAATCTGCGCGAAGCCTTATTTTCTCCACCGGATTGCCACCCGCAACCATTGCGGCTTCATTGGCGGCAATTCGTATGATGCGTGATGATTCAACGCATATCGAAAAATTATGGAATCATATCCGCATGTTTGCCGACCGCCTCGGTATTACCCCTCAATCGGCTATTGTTCCACTGGTCATCGGAGAACCACAGACGGCGATAAAACTTTCAAACATGCTCGAAGATGCGGGCTATTTTGTGAGCGCCATTCGTCCACCTACTGTGCCACAAGGCACCGCGCGTCTGCGCTTTACCTTTTCGGCACTTCATACACCGGTGATGATTCAGGCGCTCGCGGAAGATGTGTTGCATCTGATGCCGCATATAGCGGTAGGTAAGCCGTCATGAAAACCCTGTGTCTTACGGGTTGGCAGCAACGCCATGATGCGCTGGCGGAGATTGCACAAGAGGCGTTGCATCTCGATTATTCAGCGCATGGCAGTGTGCAAGCGGTACGGGATTTACTTGAACCACACGGGCAGGAATTTGAAACGGTGATCGGCTGGTCGCTCGGCGGGATGATCGCGCTTGATCTGATCGAATCCCACACGCTTTCCTGTCAGCATCTTGTGCTGATTTCGGTCGCATGGCAGATGGTGCAGAGCAAAGACGTATCGGATGCTACAC
>CAZFOM010000070.1:2808-10232 GCA_964520155.1 uncultured Rickettsiales bacterium | reverse complement strand
ATGTTTACACCTATGATTAGGATCGGTATACTCACCCAGCCTAGAAATCAACATCCGCACGGGGTATTTATGATTAAGAACAGTGTGTTAGTTGTTATCACATGCTTCAGTCTGTTTCTCTACAGCTTCCCACTCGCAAGTGAGGCGCGAGATCGTACCACCAGCGGAACCCTAACGAACGCAAAGGGTAAATCGGTACAGTATCAGGGGGTTAAAACCGGAAATCTGAAAGAAGGTCGCACACGTCATCAAACATTTACCGGAGCTAATGGAAAATCAAAAACGCGCACGGTTCAGGAACAATATAATCGAGAAACCAAGACTGGCACCAAAACCATTACCCGTGGGAATCATTCCCGTACCATGACCGGTACACGCACGGGCAGAGGCGATTGGAACGGGACATACCAGACCAACACCGGAAAATCCGGAACTTATAACACCAACACGACCAAAAATGAAGACGGATCCTTCACGCGTGATCACACTTGGACCAATCAGGACGGTGTCACTAAATCGTCAACCACCACCGGCACCTACGACAAAGAGTCTAAGACCTTGAATACCACTACCACCGGCCCTGCTGGAAAAACCCGTAACGGTTCCGTTACCTACACACCGGATCGGTAAATCAAGAGTACTTTCGCTCTAAAACCCGCCCCAGGCGTTGCGGTTGAGGTTCACATCGCGATGCACCCAGGCATTGAGCACGAGCCCGAATCCCATCATCATGGTGATCATGATCGAACCCCCATAAGAAAGCATCGGAAGCGGTACGCCCACCACCGGAATCAGTCCCATCACCATGGCGATATTGATCCACATATGTACAAACAGCATCCCCGCCACTCCCACTGCCAGTACGGCACCAAACAGGCTCTTGGAGCGCACGCAGATGCCGATGCACAGCAAGATGATTGCCGTCAGCATCAGCAGAACAACCAAGCAACCGAAGAATCCGAATTCTTCCGCGATCATGGTGAAGATAAAATCGGTATGTTTCTCAGGAAGAAAATCGAGCTGTCCCTGCGAGCCTTGAATGAACCCTTTGCCAAAAAACCCGCCGGAGCCAATCGCGATCATGGACTGCATGATGTTATACCCCGAGCCCAGCGGATCCGCTTCGGGATTGAGAAACGTGAGCACACGCTGTTTCTGGTAATCGTGCAGAAAATGCCATGCCACCGGCAGCATGGCGAGTCCGCCTGCCGCCACGCCTAGGAAATATCGCCATTTCACCCCGACGGTAAAAAAGATGATCACCCCCACGTCAGCCGTAATCGTCGCGTTGCCGAGATTGGGTTGCTTGAGAATCAGCACCACCGGAATCGCCACCAGCAGGACGGGTGGAATCAGAAACAGATCGCGCGTGCGCTTGTCAGGGCCTAACGAATGGAAATACCGCGCCAGCGCGACAATCACCGCGATTTTCATGAATTCGGAGGGTTGCAGATTGAACATGCCGACCGATACCCAGCGCTGCGCCCCTTTGCCGACATATCCGGCGATTTCAACGGTGATCAATACCAGCAGGCACACTATGTAGAACGCATAGGCATAGCGCAAAATATATTGGGATGGCGTGATCGCGAGCGCAATCATCAATGCGATACCCATGGCAAACCGCAACAAATGGTTATCTGCCCAGGGATGGATGTTGCCGCCGCCCGCCGAATACATCATCAGACAGCCAAACGCGCCCAGCAGTAACACCAGTGTCACCAGCGGCCAGTGCAGCTGAGTGAGTTTCTGCATCCATTTTCCCATGAGGCGCGGCGTGAATTTCATCGTGGCTCCTCCTCATCCCCATCCGCGGGGGTCGCTTCGGCAGGTGCGGTGCTAGCCTTGTCAGGAGGCAACAACATCTGTGGCGCACCGGAGGCCGGATCCATCAATTCCTGTAATTTGTGCATGATGTCACGCGCCACGGGAGCCGCCGCTGCCGAGCCACCACCGCCATGCTCCACAATCACCGCGCACGCCCATTTGGGATCCAACGCCGGCGCGTAACCCACAAACAGCGCATGGTGGCGAAAGCGCCATGGCAGTTTGCTCTGATCTTGCCCCCTGACCGTGATACGCCGCACTTGAGAAGTGCCGGTCTTGCCCGCCATGGAATAGACCGGATGCATGATACGCCGCGCATACGCCGTGCCGGAAGGTTGATTGGTGACCGCGTACATGCCGTCCATCACGGTTTTGAGATGATCCGTGTTGATGCCGATGAAGGTCGGCTCTACAACTTCTCCTTCTGTCGGTGTCAGAAGCCTCGGGGAGACCGCTTTGCCACCGTTGACCAGGCGCGCAGTCATCACCGCAAGCTGCAAGGGCGTGGCGATCACATATCCCTGCCCGATACCGGCATTGATCGTATCGCCGGGTCTCCATACATCGCCGTGTTTCTCGCGCTTCCATTTCTCATCCGGAATGATGCCGATTTTCTCACCCACCAGACCCAGATGGTGCGGCACGCCCAGCCCGAACCTGCGGCTCATCTGCGCAATCTTCTCGATGCCTAGCCGCTGCGCCATCGTGTAGAAATAAGTGTCGCAGGACTGCGCAATGGCATCGTGTAGATTCACCGATCCGTGTCCGCCGGCTTTCCAGCAATTGAACTGATGCGAACCAAGGAAGAAATGCCCCGGACAATAGATGCGCGTGGAAGCCGTCGCCACCTCAGCTTCAAGCGCGGCAAGCCCGACCAACATCTTGAAGGTTGAACCAGGTGGATACTGCCCGCTGATCGCCTTATTGAGCAGCGGGTTTTTCTCCTGTGCCTGCAACTCTTTCCAGTATTCGTGCGTAATACCAAGGCTGAAGCGGTTAGGATCAAAGGCCGGCATGGAAACCAGCGCCAGAATATCGCCGTGATGCACATCCATCACCACGACTGCGGCACTTTCGCCCTCCAGCCGTTGCGAAGCAAATTCCTGCAGCCGGCTGTCGATGGTGATGCGGATATCCTTACCAGGGGTGGCTGGTTTGCTAGCGACTTCGCGGATCGGTAAATTATGGACATTCACTTCGATGTGGCGCACACCCGCCACGCCACGCAATTCCTGATTGAGGAGTTTCTCGACGCCGCTTTTGCCGATTTTGAAATCGGGAAGCCTTGCGACCGCGCGTTCGTTTTCTTCGCGCATTTCTTCTTCGGATACCGTGCCGACATACCCGATCAGGTGCGAGGCGTGGTCACGAAACGGGTAATGACGGATCTGCCCGACATCCACAAACACACCCGGGTATTCGGGCGAGTAAAATTCAAATTGTGCCACCTCATCCCAGCTCAGATGCTCTTTGAGTAGAATCGGTGGTTGATAGCGGCGTGATTTCGCCTGTCCCAACACCTGTTTGATCCGGTCGGGATGCAACGCAATCACCTGCGAAAGATTGTCGAGCATGGTCTTGAAGTCGCGGCGGGTTTCCACATCCAGAAACAGCCGGAAATTCTTTTCGTTGGTGGCGAGTGGAAACCCATGGCGATCGAGAATCAACCCGCGTAGCGGCGCGACCAGTTGCAGCTTGATCCGGTTATCTTCGGCGAGCGTTTTAAGTTCAGCCGAGCGCATAAACTGGAGATAATACAGCCGCCCAACCAACACCGAGATCGCGCTCGCGCTTAGCCCGCCCACGATAAACGCGCGGCGCGAGAGCAGACGTTGCAGTTGCGGATCCTGAGTCATTCCTATCGTGCTTTTTAGTCAGTAGGCCTTACACTGGAGATACTTTGCCTGCACCGTCGGGTAAAGCGAGAACTCGCATCAGGTGTTAGGCACAGCCATTAAACTCGCTAGACCGCTAGCGAAAACGTGAGTTTTCGAGAACCGCACCGCAAGCGTACGTTTTGTACGCGCGGATCCAACTACGCTTGAAAACTTCGGTGGACTGTAATGAGTGGACGTGTCCGCCGAAGCCCAAAGGGCGAAGGCGGAAGCGCAGAAAATCGCGTTTGTAGCAAGGCATAGTAGAGTTTTTACAGCGTGACGGTGCGATCTTTGGGCAACCTGCGATAGATCCGTGTGAACATCCCGTGGGCAAGCGGGTAACACACCACAGTCAACAACCACTGTATCAACGCGCTGGCGGGCAGCACCCACGCCTCCTTGAGCCAGGACAATGTGAGGATATGGATCAGCGCCGCAGCCGCAGACAGGATGGCAAACCAGAACCAGATTCCCCAGAATGTTTCCTTTCCAAACAGGCGTTGCAACGTCACCACCGCGAGTCTGAGTAATAGAAATACCAGTGCGGAAAGCCCGATCGGCAATCCCAGCAGCACATCTTGGAGCAACCCGAGCAAAAAAAGAAATATGTACGGAAGCAGAGAGGGACGAAACAGGCACCAGTAATAAATCGTCATGATGATAAATGAAGGCACCACGTCTGAGAACACCAGTGCACGCTCAGGGATGGCGTGCAGCAGCACAAACAGCACACTAAGCAAGGCAGGGATCAGTCGCATCCAGGGGCGACGCTTGGCGTGGATCATAGATCTATGTGGTTGCGTCAGAAGTAATCACCGCATGGGGATTGCCTTCTGCCAGAAAAATGCGAATGGATTTGCCGGCAGGTTCCATCACGCGGCCTGCACGTTATCGGGTGAAATCTACGACAGACACATATTCGAGGCGGAACCAGTCCACATAGGGCTTAACCGTGACGTGATTCCCCGCTACAGCGGTGACCACTCCCACGGGCAGGCCAGGCGGCAGCACCCCGCCGTCGCTCGTGGTCACCACGCGTTCGCCCACAGCGATCTTGGAATCCTGCGGCAGATATTTCATCTCCAGCGCATCGGTATTGTTGCCGGCCACAATCGCGCGCTCGCGCGAAGTTTCGGTCATCACCGGCACGCGCGAGTTCATATCGGTGAGCAACAGCACCCGTGCGCTGCGCTCACCCGCATCCATCACGCGCCCAACAAGGCCGTTTTCATTGACCACCGCCAGATCCGGCTCGATGCCGTTTTGTGCACCGGCATTGATCACCACCGATTTCACATACGGGCCAGAGTTATCCACGGCAATGCGCGCAGAGGTATAGGATTCCTTGCCCACAGGCGCGAATTTGAGCAGTTCGCGTAGGCGGGCATTTTCGTTTTCCAGTTCGGTCGCCACAAACTGCCAGCGCATCAGCACCGCATTCTCCTGACGCAACCGTTCGTTATCGGTTTTCACATGCGCGATATCGTGCATCCATTGAACGCCATTCTGCACTGCTTCCGCAGGCGCGGAAACGACTTGTACGACCGGTACCACCATATCGGTGAGGGTCGTACGCATTTGCGTGATGATGTGGGGGTGAGTCTGACTGAGCGTAAGAAAGGACACCGAAACCAGCATCATGGCAAGCACGAGCGCACGATACATCAGGGTTTTCCAGGAAACCGTGAGTACCGAAATGCGATTTATAGTGCCGGCGCGTTTCATAGATACTGTCTTCGCAGATTAACCACTCCATTATCAATGATGAACGCGTAAAAATCTATGAAAAACAGATGTCATGCACCTTAAACGCATGATTTCCAGTCATAATGGCACATTTTGGCCACGGAAATTTAAGACAATTTTTACCAAATGACGAAATCAGCAGGCTTTACATTAACCGAAAATAAAGAACTGGGGTGGTACACTGACCAATGTTGATAAGGGTTGATATATCCATGCTACCGACTCTCACTTGCGTGTGTGGGTAGAGAGCTCTCTTAAGAACACGGTTCATACATATGCAGTTTTATGAAGAGGATTCACATTACACCAAGACAATAGATTTTTTGCAACAGCAGTCAGATGCTATCTGCAAGAAGTACCGTCTTGGTAAATCCCCGAACATAGCATTGAGCGATGATCCACGTCCAAGTGCCTCCTATAATCTTCTATTCATTCGGTTCAGCATAGGCATCATTGATTTGTTGAACAGAGATGAATTGGTGGAAATTCTTCGACATGAGCTTGCACATCATAAACATTCACGGCGCGATTTCTTTCTGAAATGGGTCGCCCCCCTTGCTGCCGGTGTGTTAGGTAAGAAAGTCGTGATGGATTCTATGGTTGATGCGACGGATGACGCACCAAAGACGACGGCGACAAAGTATGCGGCTTCTACAGCTATTGCTGGTGGCTCCACTTACTACTATGCTAGTAAATTTATTGAAAAATCCGCCGATACAAATCAGATTCGAGAACTCGGAGGCGATCCGGATGTGTTTGCATCCGCTTTTCGCAAATTGAAGAATTGGGCGATACAAAATGGTGAGAGGGACGGTGCGTTTCCCTACGCCCCTACAGAAAAACGAATCGAGCATGTGAAGCGAGTTGCCGAGCAGCGTGATCGTAAAGAAAAAGGGGATAGAAGCCCTGAGTGAACTTTAGTCATTCCAACAAAAAACGACCCATTTCTTACTTGTATAAATGACCAGGCCTGAGTGATTTCAGCGCTTTCATTAATCGCAAACGACCAACGAGAGCGTGGCAATCCATTCTTGTCACCCCGCACTTGTTGCGGGGTCTAGTGATAACAAGGGCTGGATGCCGCAACGAGTGCGGCATGACAAGACCTCGTTAATCCTGCTTGAACAATACATGCTTGAGCGCATCCGGATTTTCGATCACCTTGCCGGAGCCGATCGCGACGCAGTTCAAGGGTTCATCGGCGACAAACACTGGAAGACCGGTTGCCTGTGAGAGCACTTTATCCAGATTATGCAGCATCGAGCCACCACCCGACATGACGATGCCTTTATCCACGATATCCGAAGACAGTTCGGGCGGCGTGCATTCGAGTGCGACTTTCACCGCTTCGATGATCTGTGACACCGGTTCCACCAGCGCTTCGGAAATCTGATATTCGCTCAGCGTCAGTTCTTTGGGCACGCCGTTCATGAGGTCGCGGCCTTTGATTTCGATTGTGCGCCCTTCGCCTTTTTCGGGTGGGCAGGCGGCACCGATTTCTTTTTTGATGGTTTCGGCGGTGGCTTCGCCAATCAAGAGGTTATGATACCGGCGAATATAGTTGATGATCGCTTCGTCCATCTTGTCGCCGCCAACACGCGCCGAGCGGGCATAGACGATCCCGCCGAGCGAGAGCACCGCCACTTCGGTGGTGCCGCCACCAATATCCACAATCATCGAACCGGTCGGCTCGGTGACCGGAAGCCCCGCACCGATCGCAGCCGCCATCGGTTCTTCGATCAAAAACACATCGCGGGCGCCGGCGCGCTCAGCAGCTTCCTGAATCGCGCGGCGTTCGACCGGCGTCGAGCCGGACGGCACGCAGATCACAATCAACGGGCCGGTAAACGAACGGCGATTATGCACGCGGTAGATGAAGTGCTTGATCATCTCTTCAGCAACTTTGAAATCCGCGATCACCCCATCCTTCAAGGGGCGCTTGGCGTCAATTTTAGCAGGTGTTCTTCCGAGCAT
>CAZFOM010000070.1:0-2798 GCA_964520155.1 uncultured Rickettsiales bacterium | reverse complement strand
GAGCATGAGCTTGGCTTCGTTGCCGAACGCATACGGCACCGCAATCCCGCGATCTTGAATCAGCGCCACCACCGACGGCTCATTGAGCACAATCCCCCGCCCCTTCACATAGACCAGCGTGTTGGCGGTACCCAGATCAATGGCCATGTCGGATGACATCCAGCCCAAGAATTTTTGGAAAAACATGAAGCCTGCTTAGGAAATGAAGGTTTTTGAGTAGGTTAGAGTTTTACAAGCGCTAATCTAGCAGCAAAAAAGCTGGGCGCAAGGGCGTATACCAAATCGGCTGAAAACCGACTAATAATAACTAATCTTAATAATAGTTTAACATTGAGATGTTAGGCTTTCAACGTGTGCAGGAGAACACCATGGCGGTCACGAGCAAAACAGATACGGAAGCGGGTATTACCCGATTGAATTACTCGGGAGATAACGGCAAACGCATCGAGGTGACGGTCGTGCGGCCTGACGGATCAGATCCATACGACAAAGACACCCGACTGACGTTCAATCTCGGAAATATGGGCTTAAGCGATGGTCAGAAACAAACCGTAATAAGTGTTTTTCCGAACGCAGAAATTAAATCTCCATCTGCGGGAAATTTTCATGTTTCCATCAACATGGGAGAGGATGCCCCTCCCATTCACATTGTCAATGAATTGGAAAAACTGGGTCAAGTCAGCGGCATTCCTTCCAAAGCCGTAACAGAACTGACGGTGGCTTACCGCGAAACACCTGAGTATGAGCAAGCATTTATTCGGGAGGCAGCGAAATTATTAAGAGCAACATCTTTTCTGGATCAACCCAATCCGAGGTTGCAGCTTGATAATGCCACAAATGAATTGAAAATCCCTAATAGTAGCACCCCGTATATTGCAGATCTGGCAGCCGCAAATCGCCGAGGTCGATGAGAATATCCAATACGATTCCAAACCCACTTTTCACGCAGCCATACGATGAACGCAAAACATGACAATCAGGATCCTTACCGGCTTGCGTTCAAATATCTCATGCAAGAGCGCAATTGGAGCTTCGATGAGGTAGCTAACCACACGGGGCTTAAAACAAGCACTCTGGAGCAATTTTCATGCTCCGCAAAAATTTCTGTAGTCATGTTACTCAAGCTGGTCAAAGGGTTTGACTACGATTCCCCGCAGGCATTCCTAGAAGCAGGCAACAGGGCGGCACAAAAATTCAATGCATTGGATAAAGATCAGGATCCTTACCGCAAGGCACTTAAGCGTTGTATGCAAGAGCAAAGCTGGAGCTTCAGAGTGCTAGCAGAAAATACCCACCTTAATCAAGGCACTCTGGAACATTTTTCATGCGGCCATTGCAACGTTTCTCCAGGCATATTGCTCAAGCTCGCCGAAGGATTTGGCTATGAATCCACGCAGGCGTTTGTGAGGAAAGAAAAAACGGTATTTGAGCGGTTTCCAAAAGGTGTGCTTACGAATGCCGTGCGACATTTCATGCAGGAAACGGGGATAACAACAGCAGATATAGCCAAAGCAAGCCTACGTCCCGAAGCGGAAGTCGCTGCATTTATCGATAGCGGCGAGCCGTGTAACTATCGTGTCATTGACGTGGCGTTGAAAAAATCCGCTAAAGACACCGTGGAAGACTTTATCCTCGCGTACACCCCCGAAGGAAAAGTTCGCAATGCGCTCAAGGAACGGCTGGAAAAATTGACCGACGGCATTTGGCAAGCCGTACGTTCCTAACCTGCAGTATCTTTATAAATATCCACTTTTCCGACTTTAAGCCGCAGGCGGCAGAGCGCATCGAGATACGCTTTAGCGCTTGCCACCAGTGTGTCGGGGTCGGCAGCATGTCCATTGATGATATCGCGCTCAGTGGCAAGCCGTACCGTCACTTCCGCCTGCGCGTCGGTGCCTTGCGTGATGCCGTGCACCTGATAGAGTTTGAGGCGCGCTTCGTGCGGAATCAGGGCTTTGATCGCTTTGAAAATCGCATCCACCGAGCCGATCCCTTCCTGCGTGATGGTGCGGGTTTGGCCGTCCACTTTCACACTCAGTTCGGCGGCGTTTTTCTGATCCGTCCCGCAGTTTACTTTCAGCGAAAGAAATTGGATCGGATCTTCTTTACTGACCTGCCGTGCGTCAATCAGCGCGATGATGTCCTCATCGTAGATTTCCTTTTTCCTATCGGCGAGATCCTTGAAGCGGTTAAACGCATCTTCCAGCGCATTATCGCCCAGTTCAAACCCGAGGGATTTGATCTTGTCCTTGAACGCATGGCGGCCTGAATGTTTGCCCATCACCAGATTCGATTTCGTCCAACCCACCGATTCCGGCGTCATGATCTCGTAGGTGCCGGAATGTTTAAGCATCCCGTCTTGATGGATGCCGGATTCATGCGCAAACGCATTCGCTCCCACGATCGCCTTGTTATTTTGCACCTGTTGACCGGTCACGGAAGTGACCAGCCGCGAGAGTTTCATGATATGGTCGGTTTTTATTCCGGTTTCGAAATGGTAGAAGTCTTTCCTGGTGTTGATCGCCATCACCACTTCTTCAAGCGACGTATTCCCTGCACGCTCACCAATGCCGTTAATCGTGCATTCTATCTGGCGCGCACCCGCTTGAATCGCCGCTAGGGAATTCGCGGTCGCGAGCCCCAGATCATTCTGGCAGTGGGTAGAGATGATCGCTTTGTCGATATTAGGCACGGTATTTTTAATGGTCGTGTTTATATTGAAACGCCCCCCACGCACAGCATAACCTACGGTGTCGGGGATATTGATCGTCGTCGCACCGGCATTGATTGCCACTTCG
>CAZFOM010000069.1:7563-10238 GCA_964520155.1 uncultured Rickettsiales bacterium | reverse complement strand
TGCCATCGGTTTCGACCGTCATGATGAGCTTGTCATAGTCGGTCACCTGACCCACGCGAGCGTTTTCCACTTTGTATGCGACTTTGCGCACTGGCGAGAACAGCGCATCCACCGGAATGAGTCCAATCGGCGCATCGGTCGGACGGTTCTGTGCCGCGCGCACATAGCCCTTGCCGTTTTCAATCCACAGTTCCATGTGCAGTTTGGCGCCTTTATCGAGCGTGCACAGCACGAGATCTTTGTTGACGATCTCCACATCCGCACTGGTTTCGATTTGGCCGGCTTTGACTTCGCCCGGGCCGGTTGCGGTCAGAGTCACTTTTTTCTTATCCTGCGAGTGCAGGCGGATACGCAGATCTTTGATGTTCAAGATCACGTTCACCACGTCTTCTTTCACGCCTGCGATCGCAGAGAATTCGTGCAGCACACCGTCCACCTTGATGGCGGTCACGGCAGCACCCTGCAGCGAGGACAGGAGAATGCGGCGCAGCGCCACACCGAGCGTGTGCCCGAAACCGCGCTCGAGCGGCTCAGCCACGATGGTGGCGACATTGGCGTTATTTTTGGCCGTTTCGATATCCAGTTTATTTGGCTTAATCAGTTCGGACCAGTTTTTGCTAATCATTTGTACCCTCTTTGTTCGATGGCTCGAGAACCCGATCACTCGAGAACTCGAAATTTACTTTACACTACACGAGTCCTCGAATCCTCGAGTCCTCGACGTTACGCTTACACGCGCCGACGCTTCGGCGGGCGGCAGCCATTGTGCGGGATCGGCGTGACATCAATGATGGATGTAACTACCAGACCGACGGCTTGCAGCGCGCGCAGTGCGGATTCACGTCCTGAGCCTGGGCCTTTGACTTCCACCATCACGGTTTTCAGGCCATGTTCCATGGCTTTTTTAGCGGCATCTTCGGCAGCCACCTGCGCGGCGTATGGCGTGGATTTGCGCGAGCCTTTGAAGCCCTGAGCACCAGCGGACGACCAGGAGATCGTGTTGCCCTGCTGATCGCTGATATTGATGATGGTGTTGTTAAAGGTCGAGTTGACATGCACCACGCCGGTCGAGATGTTTTTACGGTCTTTCTTCTTGGTGCGCGGGGCAGCACCAGCGGCGGCGGCGTCTTTCTCTTTTGCTTGTGGCTGAGCCATAGTGGAATACCTACTGTTTCTGGATTATTTCTTGGTGGCGAGTTTTTTGCCGGCGATCGGCTTGGATTTGCCTTTGCGCGTGCGGGCATTGGTGTGTGTGCGCTGGCCGCGGACGGGCAGTTTTTTGCGGTGGCGCAGGCCACGGTAGCAGCCGAGATCCATCAGGCGCTTGATGTTGATCGAGACATCGCGGCGCAGATCCCCTTCAACCGAATAATCGCGGTCGATGGTTTCACGAATTTTAATGACCTCACTCTCCGACAGAGTGTTGACGCGCTTACTGGCATCGAGACCGGTTTTTTCGCAGATTTCTTCTGCGAATTTCTGGCCGATACCATGAATATATTGCAGCGCGATGATGAGGCGCTTCTGGGTTGGGATGTTTACACCCGCTATACGTGCCACGGATTATCTCCTTGATTTGTATCACAATTTTTTGGTTTTCCGGCACGAGAAACAGCGCTTCCCGTGCTTTGGGAGCCGGAATAATAGGAATAATTCGGTGCGTGTCAACGATTTTGGTGCTTATGCGACGATTTTGTTGAGTGCCTTGCTAACCTGCTCAATTTCCTGCATTCCGTCGATGGTTTTGAGCAGGCCTTTCGCGCGGTAGTACGGTAATAATGGCGCCGTTTGCGCATGGTAGGCCTCAAGGCGTGATTTCACCGTGTCGCGGTTATCGTCCTTGCGGCGCGAAAATTCGGTGGAACCGCAGCTATCGCAAATACCGGCAACTTTAGGTTGCTTGAAGGTATCGTGATACCCTGCCCCGCATTTCGCGCAGGAAAACCGTCCGGCAATGCGTTCGACCAGTAAATCATCATCCACCGCCAGCTCAATGACATAACTTAATGGTTTACCGATTTCCTTGAGCATCACATCCAACGCCTCGGCCTGTGCGGTCGTGCGCGGGAAACCATCGAGAATAAAGCCGTTCGTGCAATCGGGCTTGGCGATGCGCTCGCGGATCAACCCGATCATGATATCGTCGGAAACGAGCTTGCCCGCTTTCATCACCGCATCGGCCTGTTTGCCGATGTCCGTGCCCGCTGCCACCGCCGCGCGCAGCATATCACCGGTGGAAAGTTTGGCGATGCCCAGTTTCTGCTGCAGCGTATCGGCCTGAGTACCTTTTCCAGCCCCAGGTGGGCCTAATAAAATGAGTTGCATGGTTTCTTGCTTCGGACGTTTGGCGGGAGAACACTCTTAATCAGAATTGTCTCCGTTTCCACGAATTTTTAGCGGACTCAAGCAACTTTTTTGAAACCACGCATGATGCTGCGGTGCAAAACATGCTTATGTCCTATCTGAAGCTCGCGCAGAATCTCGCTATGGCGTAGCGAAAACATGGATTTTCGAGAACCGCAGCGCAAGTGTACGTTTGGTACATGCGCAGCGGAAGCGCAGAAAACCATGTTTGCAGCAAGCCAGAGTAGAGATTCTGCGCGAGCCCTATCGCTTGCCTTTGAGACTGGCTTTCTTGATTAACCCCTCATACTGGTGCGCAAAGAGGTGAGATT
>CAZFOM010000069.1:0-7553 GCA_964520155.1 uncultured Rickettsiales bacterium | reverse complement strand
ATTGCACCTGCGACACGAAATCCATGAGCACGTTCACGGTAATCAACAAGCTCGTGCCACCGAGATAGAACGGCACCTGATAGCGCGCCATCAGCACCTCCGGCACCACGCAGACGAAGGCAAGATAGAGCGCGCCGACGGTGGTGATGCGGGTGAGCACATAATCGAGAGAATCCGCAGTATTCTTGCCCGGGCGGATGCCTGGAATGAACCCGCCGTATTTTTTCAGATTATCGGCGGTATCGTTCGTATTAAACACGACGGAGGTATAGAAATAACAGAAGAACATGATCACCGCGACATAGAGTAGAATATAGAGCGGCTGGCCGTGATTGAGGTGTGTGGTGATCCAGTTTAGCCATGCGGGGCCTCCTCCGGTGTTGAAGCTCGCGATCGTAAGCGGGAACAACAGAATCGAGCTCGCAAAAATTGGCGGGATCACGCCGGCGGTGTTGAGCTTGAGTGGCAGGTGTGAGCTTTCTCCACCGGTCATGCGGGTCGAGCCGATCTGGCGCTTGGGGTATTGCACGAGGATGCGGCGCTGCGCACGTTCAAAGAACACGATCAGCCCCACCAGTGCCAGTGCCAGAATCACGATGATGAAAATAAACTCGGTGGAAAGCGCGCCGGTGCGGCCAAGCTCAAATGTCTGCGCGAGTGCGGCAGGGAAGTTGGCAACAATCCCCGCAAAGATGATCAGCGAGATACCGTTGCCGATGCCGCGCTGATTGATCTGCTCCCCGATCCACATAAGAAACATGGTACCGCCAACCAGCGTCACCGTCGTGGTAAAGCGGAAATACAGGCCTGGGTCGATCACAGCCGAGGTGCCTGCCTGGCTTGTCATGCCCTCAATTCCCACCGCAATGGCAAAGCCTTGCACTGTCGCAAGCAGCACGGTGCCGTAGCGGGTATATTGATTGATTTTGCGCCGCCCCGATTCGCCTTCTTTCTTAAGCGCCGCCAGATGCGGAGATGCGATGGTCATAAGCTGAATAATGATCGAAGCCGAAATATAGGGCATCACCGCGAGCGCGAAAATCGTCATACGTCCCAGCGCACCGCCGGAGAACATATTGAACAGGCCGAGCACGCCGCCCGCATGTTGTTCAAAAATCTGCTCTAAGATGACCGGATCGATTCCCGGTATCGGAATATAGGAGCCGATGCGGCATACAATCAGTGCGCCCAGCACAAACCAGAGGCGCTTTTTGAGTTCGGTCGCCTTGCCAAGTACGCCGATATTGAAATTGGAAGCCAGTCGTTCTGCTGCGGAGCTCATAGGGGGAAGCTGATGGTTTATGGTTAATGGTTGATGGTGATAATGATGAGACGTTGTATAAACCCATCAACCATCAACTATCAACCATCAACCGAAAAAAACTAAGCAGATTTTGCTTCTTCGGCAGGAGCCGTCACTTTCACCGAACCGCCCGCTTTCTCAACAGCAGCAATCGCCGAAGCTGACGCCTTTGTCACTTCGATCGTCACTTTGCTTTTGATTTCACCTTTGGCGAGCAGTTTCACGCCGTGCTTGGCTTTGCGCGCAAGACCGGTTTCAACAAGGATCTCCGCGGTGATTGCTTTTTTGGCATCCAGACTACCGGCATCAATCGCTTTCTGGATCGCGCCGGTGTTCACTTCACCCATCTGCACAGGCTGATACTGATTGAAGCCACGCTTGGGCAAACGGCGGTGGATTGGCATCTGACCACCCTCGAATCCATTGATGCGCACACCAGTACGCGCGGTCTGGCCTTTGCCACCGCGTCCGGAGGTTTTGCCTTTGCCGGAGCCGATACCACGGCCGACGCGCATACGGCGCTTGTGGGCACCTTCGTTATCTCTGATTTCGTTGAGCTTCAGTTCTTTAGTCATATGTCTCTCCTATAATGCGCCGGATCATTCCGACTCGGATTTTTTAAATTACGATGAATCGATAAGCGGATGAATGGATGAATCAGATTCATCTATTCATCGATTAATCAAATCATCCTACCACCGTCACCAGATGCTTCACCTTGTTAATCATGCCACGCACGGAGGGGGTATCCTCCAGCACGCGCTGACGGTGCAGTTTGTTCAGGCCAAGGCCTTTGAGCGTCGCTTCCTGATCGTAGCGGCGACCCAGCGGGCTGCCGATCTGTTTCACGGTGATGGTTTTGCCCGATTTCGGCTCAGCCGCTTTTTTCACGGCTGCTGGCTTTGCGGCCACTTCTGTTTTCGCAGCGGCGGCTTTTTTGGGGGCAGCTGCTTTTTCGGCTTTAGGGGCTGCGGCTTTCTTTGCAGCGGGTTTTTTCTTGGTTTCTTCAGTCATGGGATGTTCCCTACTCTATCACTCTATCTTTGACGTATTACTCTTTCGCGTTTGCGACGGCCTTTTTGTTCTCTTTACCGTCCAGACCGCTTTCGCGACGGCCGATGATTTCGCCGACCTTCTTGCCGCGCTTGGCGGCAATGGTGCGGGGTGAGCGCATGTTGCTGAGCGCATCGAGCGTGGCTTTCACCATGTTATGCGGGTTCGAGGAACCAAGCGATTTGGCAACCACGTCCTGCACACCGAGTGCTTCAAACACCGCGCGCATGGGGCCACCGGCGATGATACCGGTACCAGGTGCCGCCGTGCGCAGAATCACTTTGCCCGAGCCGAAGCGGCCACGGATATCATGGTGTAGCGTGCGCCCTTCGCGCAGTGGAATGCGCACCATATGTTTTTTCGCATCGTCGGTGGCTTTCTTCACGGCGTCAGTGACTTCCTTCGCTTTACCGGTGCCATAGCCGACTTTGCCTTTACCATCGCCCATGACGACAAGGGCGGCAAATCCGAAACGGCGACCACCTTTTACCACTTTGGCAACGCGGTTGACGGCGACCAAGCGATCAATCAGTTCGCTACCACCTTCTTCACGTTCGCGCTGTTGTGCGTTGTTACTCATACTATTTTTCCTATCCGTTAGAACGATAAACCAGCTTCGCGAGCGCCGTCTGCAAGCGCCTTGATGCGACCATGATAAAGGAAGCCACCGCGATCAAACACGACTTCGGTGACGCTTGCTTTTTTGGCGCGTTCCGCGATCGCTTTGCCGACGTTTTTAGCTGCATCCACGGTCGAGCCGGAGGCTTTACGCATGTCTTTTTCGACGGTGGAAGCAGCGGCGAGAGTCACGCCTTTGCTGTCGTCGATGATCTGCGCATAAATGTGTTTGCCGGAGCGGAACACCGACAGGCGCACGCGGCCGGAGGCACGCTTGCGGATCTGGGTGCGCACACGCTGCGAGCGACGTTCAAAACCGGTGACTTTTTTCGCTTTCATAACACTACCTTATTTCTTCTTGCCTTCTTTGCGGCGGATGGTTTCGGATTCGTACTTCACGCCTTTACCTTTATATGGCTCCGGCTTGCGCAGGCGGCGGATATCCGCAGCGATCTGACCGACAAGCTGCTTGTCCGCACCACTGATGACGATCAGGGTCGGTTTTTCAGCCTTGATGTCAATGCCGGCCGGCAGCGCGTATTTGATCTCGTGCGAGAAGCCGAGCGAAATAGTGAGAATGCCTTTATCCACGGCGGCACGGAAACCCACGCCGTTGATCTCTAAGCGCTCAGAGAAGCCTTTGGTCACGCCGTCCACCATGTTGTTGATGGAGGTGCGCACGGTGCCCCACATGGCGCGGGCGCGCTGGGAATCGTTTGCGGGTTGCACCGCAATTTTGCCATCGCTTAAGGACACGCTCACTTCCTGCGGCAACTGCATTTTCAGTTCCGACTTGCCACCTTTGATAGTGATCAGGTTAGGCTGTAACTCCACCTTCACGGCAGCGGGTACGGGGATCGGGGCTTTTCCAATACGGGACATGGCGTTCTCCTTTAGTAGACCGTGCAGAGCACTTCGCCGCCGACATTGGCAAGGCGCGCATCGTAATCAGACATCACACCTTTGGAGGTCGAAAGCACGGCAATACCCAGACCGTTTTGCACTTTCTGCAATTCGCCAATCGGCGAATAGGCGCGGCGTCCTGGGGTGGAAATGCGTTTTACATTCTTGATCACCGGCTCGCCCTCAAAATACTTGAGATCAATCTCGAGCGCGGGTTTGTTCACGGTGCCGATTTTACGGTAATCCTTAATGAAGCCCTCTTTCTTGAGCACTTCAAGGACATTGAACAGCAGATTCGAGAACTTGCACTGCACCTGGCTCAGACGGGCATGTTGTCCGTTGCGGATGCGGGCGAGCATATCGGAGAGTAGATCGTTCATCATGAGAGAAGCTCCTTCTTACCAGCTGGCTTTGATGACGCCCGGGAGCTGGCCGAATCCGGCGAGCTCGCGCAGCTTGTTGCGGCACAGCTTGAATTTACGGTAGTTGCCACGCGGACGGCCGGTGAGTTCGCAGCGGTTGCGGTAGCGGTTTCTGGCCGAGTTGCGCGGCAGTTCAGCGAGTTTCTGCATCGCGGAGAAACGCTCTTCGATGGAGGCGGTTTTGTTCATCACGACGGCCTTCAGTTTGGCGCGGCGATTGCTGTACTGCTTTGCCATGCGCTTGCGGCGTTCGTTTTTATTGACCATGCTCAGTTTTGCCATTGTCGCGTGTCCTTACTTGATAAATGGAACTTGGAATTGCGCGAGCAGTGCGCGCGCTTCGTTATCGTTTTTCGCGGTGGTGCAGATGGTGATATCCATACCGCGGATTTTATCCACCTTGTCGTAGTTGATCTCTGGAAACACCAATTGCTCCTTGATACCCATGGAATAGTTGCCACGACCATCAAAGCTCTTGGCCGACACGCCACGGAAGTCGCGGATGCGCGGCATTGCGATGTTCACCAGGCGATCTAAGAATTCATACATGCGCTGTTTGCGCAGCGTCACTTTTGCACCGATCGGCAGGTTCTGGCGGATTTTGAATCCAGCGATTGCTTTGCGCGATTTGGTGATGACGGGCTTCTGACCGGCGATCAGCGCGAGTTCGGATGCAGCGGTCTGGATGACTTTGGAATCCTCAACCGCTTCGCCAAGCCCCATATTGATCACGATTTTTTCAATCTTCGGCACTTCCATCACGTTCTTGTAGCCAAATTCTTTTTGCATCGCGGCGCGGATGCTGGTTTCATAGACCGTCTGCAGGCGCGGCGTATAGCCGGTGCTGTCGGTTTTCTTTGCTGTCGTTTTTGCCATAACTGCTCCGTTACCTATTCCTTATGCACCGACGACTTCGCCGGAGCGTTTTGCAACGCGGGATTTTTTGCCGTCCTTCATCACTTTGAAGCCGACGCGGGTGGCTTTTCCTTCTTTGGGATCAACCAGTGCCACGTTCGAGATATGGATCGCCGACTCCTTCATGATAATGCCGCCTGCATTTGCACGGTCTGGCTTCTGGTGACGCTTCACCATGTTGATGCCAGCAACCACCACACGGCTTTCGGTCGGGATCATGCGCATGATCTTGCCTTTTTTGCCTTTGTCTTTGCCGGCAATCACGATCACTTCATCGTCTTTTTTCAGTTTAGCGGCCATATTTTCTAAGGATTCAGGTGTCGGCTGTCAGCTGTCAGCTTGCGCTGTTGGCTTTCTAGCTTTTTCCTTTCATCCCCTCCTCTTTCTCACGTATGTTAATCTCTTACCTTCAAGCTGAAACCTGACAGCTGAAAGCTATCACCTGACTACAGCACTTCCGGTGCCAGCGAGATGATTTTCATAAATTTCTTCGCACGCAATTCACGCACCACCGGCCCGAAAATACGGGTTCCGATCGGTTCGCCCTGCTTCGAGATCAGCACCGCTGCGTTTTTGTCGAAGCGGATGATGCTGCCATCGGCGCGATACACGTCGCGCTTGGTACGCACAATCACGGCGCGGTGCACTTCACCTTTTTTCACTTTGCCACGCGGCATGGCTTCCTTGATCGACACCACGATCACATCGCCCACGGTTGCGGTTTTGCGCTTAGAGCCGCCGAGCACTTTGATACACTGGATACGACGGGCACCGGAGTTATCCGCCACATCCAAATTAGTACGCATCTGAATCATAATCGTCTTCCTTTATTCGATGAATGGATGAATCGATAATTCATCTATTCATCCATTGATCTGCTCATCACCCTTATTCGTACACCACCGCCCAGCGCTTGGTTTTCGAGATGGGCTTGGATTCAATAATTTTCACCACATCGCCTTCTTTGAAACGCTTCTGCTCATCGTGCGCAGCGTATTTTTTGGAGCGGCGGATGGTCTTCTTATAGATCGGGTGCGTGAAGCGGCGCTCGACCAGTACGGTGACGGTCTTTTCCGCTTTGTTGCTTACCACGGTGCCTTGCAGTACGCGTTTTGGCATGGGATCCTCTACTTACGCTTTCTTTGCTTTGGTGGTTTTGGTCGCGGCTGCTTTTTTGGAAGCGGCAGCTTTCTTGGCAGGCTTGGCAGCACTCGCTGCTTCCGGCTGGTTCATGAACGTATAGATACGCGCAATGTCTTTACGCACTTCTTTGAAGCGCGAGGTATTGGCGAGTTCACCGGATGAGCGCTGAAAGCGCAGATTGAACAGTTCTTTTTTGAAACCCAGCACCATGTCTTTGAGCTGGTCGGGGGTTTTGCCCTGCAGATCCGCAATGTTCATATGCTCTCCTATTTCGCCTCACCCACGCGGGCGATGAATTTGGTTTTGATCGGCAGCTTGGCCGACGCGCGGTCAAACGCTTCGCGGGCGATCTGCTCGCTCACGCCGTCAATCTCAAACATGATACGGCCTGGCTCGACGCGTGCTGCCCAGTATTCCACGCCACCCTTACCGCTACCCATGCGGACTTCGGCAGGTTTGCGGGAAATCGGCACATCCGGAAAAATACGAATCCACAAGCGACCCACGCGCTTCACATAACGCGAAATAGCGCGGCGAGCGGCTTCGATCTGACGGGCAGTGATACGCTCCGGCTGCATGGCCTTGAGTCCGTATTCACCAAAATTGAGCGCATAGCCGCCTTTGGCATTACCACGGATGCGGCCTTTATGCGCCTTGCGGAATTTGGTTTTTTTCGGTTGCAACATCGCTTTGTCTCTACTGTTTTGTGTATTCGCTCGCGTTCGCGGCGCAAAACCATCGCACCGACGATGGTTTTGGTAGCTTCGATAAAATGCATTTTATCTCCGCTACAGCTTTGCGTGAGTATTCGTTAAACAACGCACGGGGCGAAAAGCGAAACGGCTTGGTGCGTTTTGGCGCGCTAGCGCATGCACATACAAGAGCCTCACTCTCCGGCCGTACCAGTTTCAAAGCATCTCAGCATCTATAATCTACTGATTTACCTTATAAAACGTCACTGGCGTACCGGCGATGTCCTTCTCGTTTTCACAAGAAGGGCGTGATGTATAGCGCAAAAAAATGCCATTGCAAGGGGAAAAGTGAGGGAAAATCAATACCTCGTAAATCCAGAAAAATCCAAGAAAATGAGTTTCTTAATAAAAGCGTAACCCAAAATTGCGACAATGTAGCATGACAAAAAAGCGATATCTATTTGGCGCAACTACGGTGGTGGGCTTGGGAAGCCTAGTATATAT
>CAZFOM010000068.1:9540-10287 GCA_964520155.1 uncultured Rickettsiales bacterium | reverse complement strand
CCCACCGGACTACGCTACTGCATCAATTCGGCAGCGTTGAACTTTGAAAAAGAATAGCTACTTTTCAACGGGTGATTCGGCAATCGCGCCCCATTCCGCCCAGGAACCGTCATAAACCGCCGCGTCTTTCTTTCCGAGTTCGTACTGCGCCAGTGCGAGCACACACGCCGTCACCCCCGACCCACAGGAGCTTACCACCGGTTTGGCCAAATCGATGCCTGCACCGATGAAAATCTGCCGCAGATCCTCGAGCGGTTTGAGCGTGCCTTTTTCCGTAATCAGATCTTTGTAAAACAGATTCTTGGCACCCGGGATGTGTCCGGCTTTGAGTCCCGCACGCGGTTCCGGTTCTTCCCCCTTGAAGCGCGCGGGTGAGCGGGCATCCACCACCTGATCTTTTTTGCTTTCCAGATTAAAATACATTTCCTCGGCATGACGATAAATCGTGGAGTTAAAGCGTACGTTGAAACGGGTGGGCATCACCTCCACCACACCGGATTGCAGCGGTCTTGCCTCCTGAATCCATTTGGGCAATCCCCCTTCCAGAATGTTTACTTTTTCGTGCCCATACACCCGAAACATCCACCAGACGCGCGGTGCACTGAACAGCCCCATCGAGTCATACACGACGACCCGATCATGATTACTGATCCCAAGCGCCCCCACCTTCATTGAAAAGTCATCGAGGCTTGGCAACATATGCGGGTACGGGCTGGAGGTGTCCGAGATCTCATCCAGATCGAAAAA
>CAZFOM010000068.1:0-9530 GCA_964520155.1 uncultured Rickettsiales bacterium | reverse complement strand
TATTCCTGTTTGGCGTTGCGGCCGCTATCCGCCAGAAACCAAGAAGCATCCACGGGCTTGATGTGCGAATTCCAGAGGTTTCCAGCAAGATATTCGGTGGTCAGGAACGCCGTCACTAAAATCTCCGAAATTTGTTGGCGCCTTTAAGGGTGATATCGAACGTTGCGTTCATTCCATCATCCGGATTGTCCGAGCGGGGAAAAATGGTTGCCATCAGCCGATCCTGCACCTGAGGGGATAAGCGCCGCAACTTCGGATCCGACGCATTGCGCTGATCGCCACGGAAATAGATTTCCGTATTCAGCGTAGCAAAATCGCGGTGAAGCACCTTCACATGGATGTGCGGCGCATTGTTTCCATAAGGGCCAGGAAATACTGTCACGAAATTATAGCGCCCAAGGTTATCAGTGATTGCTCTGCCATTACCCGCAAAGGCCGGATAGGGATTGGCGCGGGATCCACCGCTTGCCACCCCATATTTACCAAACGCATTTGCTTGCCATATCTCCACAACCGCATCGCTGATAGGTACGCAATCACGATCCAGAACCCGACCGGACAGATACAGAATCTCACCAGGAGCATAGATCGACTTGCCCGCAGGCAGCGCGAGTTTATTCGAGGTAATGATGTTATCCTTACCCGGATAATCATTCGCCGCACCGACGATAGAAGGTGTTTCCACGCAGCGCGACAGAAAGCGATCAGGCGGCACAGGCTTTTCAGCCGTTTGCGCGTGCGCGTCCACCGGAGTCATTATACCCTTGCAGATCACGAGGGATAAGAAAATCAGAAAAAGACGAATCATGCGTTGTCTATCAGGTGTTTGATCCTGATATAGCACACCATCGCACGAAAAAAACTGAAATTCGTTGGAACAAGAGTTGTGTTAATTGATGTTGCGCGACGTGGGAGCATTCTGCTCTTTGGATAGAGCATCTTTATTCTGTTCTGCCCACGGTTTTTTGGGTTCTGCAATTTTCTGCGCAATGATCGTCTGCAATGACTGCGTAGCGAAATCTGAGGGCTTGGGCAGTTCGCGCTTGGAGATGTTTCTCATATACCCATAGCCGTCTGGTATCTCTGGAGGCGCGCCATCGGTATCGTCTCCGATCAGTTTATCGTGTTTATTTTCTTTCTGAGCTTCCGCTTCGCGTTTTGGATCCTGGAACGGTTCGTTGCGGATCGCACTACTAATCTCAGCAATACCTGCCTTAAATTCACCGAGATTCAGATGGAATACACCATCAATCGCACGGTTGATTGCAAGATCCATATGTGGAGTGTCCCATTTGCTTGCCAGCTCGGCTTTCATGTACATATACGGCGTATATGCAAATGCAGCCATACCAGCGGTTCTCGCAATCGACTTAAGAGAATTCTGGCGATGATCCATCAGTCTTTTCTGTTGTTCACCGGTAAGACCTGAGAACCTGCTTTTCAGCAAGATACTTTCATCATGGTACTTACCCATTTCGGCAATCGCACTAGACGAATAATTCGTCAGTCCTTCACTGAGCCTGCCAATGTAGTTGGTAAATGGATCGTAGAATGTATTACTGATAGAAAATGGCTCAAAGTTTTTCCCGATATTCTCTTTATCATAGATTTTTTTGCGGAACGGATTTTTTAGATTTTTGGCATGAATGTTCTGGCCGCCTAACCACTCCTTGAAGAAATCCAAACGCGCTTTATCATATAGATATACGCTGGAACGCTTGTCTGATTCCGGCAGTTTACCTGCCTTCGGATCACTAACATGGTGATGATAATCCTGTGAGAATTTACCAAATTCAGCGCCACTGGCATTAACATAAACCCTACGAATAGCGACATTGAGTAACACTCGTCTTGGATCATCTTTTCCCATCTCATTGATATTGTGAATAGGAAGCCCCTGCGCATTTAAGGGCATTCCCATATGTAATAGTTCTTTTTCGTATTTTGGATCAATCGAAAGCAGATGCGCAGGGCCATATTCCGTCGTTGCATCAGCGTAAGGCGCTTTGCCGGCAGGTTGATTCTCATCGCAAATCGCAAGCCCCAGATCTTTGAACTGAGATGCTCTGAGCACACCAAAGGTAAACGCCGAAGGCAGCATGTAGATACTGCCCTTGATTGCGCTTTTAAGCAGATATTTCACCGTGGAATAGGTGCCGCCGGCAATGCCGCTTGCAATATCGGATACGCCGGATGGGAGATGGATATCCGGCGTCTTGCCTGTATCCCACCATTGTTTGATGGTATCTCCGAGCTTGTGATACCCTTCACGGAACATGAGCGTGCCGATATTGTATCCCGTGAACCGGAAGGTCAGGTCAATAATCCCTTCCATGTTATAATTTCCCTTAAACACGAGCTTACCGTCTTCGGGTCTGCCCAGCGCGTCCGGATCGTTCTTGTTATAATAACTTGGTTTGACCTTGAAGCTGCCGCCGTTGGTTGCCCAATCAGAATCATATTCAAAGCCCGGGCTGATCTTGTTCAACAGGTGTTTTTGCGCGCGGATCTGATAGACGTACGGAATAGCCACTGCCCAGTCTTCCATCTGGCGGTAGCTGAATATATCCCATACCATTGCCCCGAACGCTTTCAGCGCTCTTGGAAAATCAATGGATTTTTTCTCGTGTACTTTGCCGTGCTCGTCGGTAAATTTCTCGCGCTTGATCCAGCTTAGTTTGACGTTGGGATCAATCAATCCCACCAGATATTCGCGCGCGAAGGAATCCCCCACGCTGGCCATAGCAAAATCGAACGTACGCATGACCGATTCGTGGCCAAGGGAGTATCCCTGTACTTTTTTTGCATCCCTTCCTTCTCCGATAAAATACGCACGGAATGGGCGGAACATCACCGCATTTTCGGCGGTTTCGTGGCTATAACCCAAGGCTTTGACTGTTCCTTTGATAGCCTTTCCTGCCGTCATATCAATTAGCTTGGCACACAATTGTAACCACGGATAAACACGCTTGTAACCGGGCACATCGCTGATGACTTCTCTGCCTTTTCTTACCTCGTCAAAAATTTCCTTGAAGGACTTGGTCGCGTCATAATTCTCCATATGACGGCTGGCAATATGGCCACCAATCGCAAAAAATGCGGCGCCGAACACACCGCGCGAAATCACACGAATCGCAAGCCGTCCGGTAGCCGTTTCATTGAACGCTTTGGCACGTTCTTCGTGAATATCTTTTTCCCAGGGATTAGATGCTTCCTGCTGATGGCCGCTCGCAATTCCCATAGCCTTGAGCAGCACCTTATCTTTCTCGGTAAATGTAGGATTTTGGTTTGCGGATTGACGCGCCCCACTCGCCGAAGTTTGTTTCACTTCGGTTGTGTCGATTTCAGGTGGCTCTATAACAGTTTTATTCATACCGTAAGTCACGTCAGAAAAACGGCAAAAACCCTTTTACCGTCAATACCCTTATACCAGTCTTAGCGTAAAGGAATTGTGAACATTTCGTGACAATTCCCGAGTGGTTTTTGGGCGGTTTTTTGCTTCGAGACGAGAATTGTTACAATTGTGTTAAATTTACAGGGAAATACAAGGTTTTAGTTGTAAGCATACCGGTAAATTCCTAGGATGTGCGTACGTTGCAAAAGAAATTGGCAGGAATACGACGTTGAGCGAATTTACAACATTTGCGAACCAGAAACTCCTCAAACCCACCAAATGGTTTGCGGATACACTGTTTGTCGCACCTGGCGGACACCGGTTCCGTAATGCGCTCGGCCTTTCTGCCGGTCTTTGGATTGGGGATAAATTCTGTAACCTCATCACCGGACAGAAACTCAACGGCGACCCGATTGATAAACAGGATTATCCGGCTGTCTTGCATCCGCTGTATGGCATCATGTCGTACAATAAGTTCTCGGATGATCCGGAAGATCGCTGGAAGTTCGTTTATCGTGGAATCATCACCGCTTCGTTTGGTGCTGTGGGGGCAGTGCTTGGCAGCTACGAATACTTCCTATCCAAAAACCCAAGTGTCACCAAGATGCTCGAAACTCCCTGGCATCACACCAAACACGAGCTTACGGACGATGACCTCAAGACATATCGATCGCTGTTTGAAAAGGGCGAGCACTTACTCGAAGAACACAAAGGGTTAAAACAGAAAATTGATAAATGGCTGAATGCCTGTAACCCGCACGCGCTGGATGTGCATGTGTATAATGAAATGTCAAAAGCGTATCTGGTTCCCGCTGGTGCGGCGGCTATTCCAGGTTCAGCGCTGGGCTCAAATGTTACACTCTTTCCGCTCTATCCCTATCTTTTGGGCGAGCGATTCCGTACGGGAATGCTGGGGTACAAAAATGCCATGCCTGGTATTGGCAAATGGTTTAACAACGCAACGATTGCCGACAAATTAAGCCCTCACTTTCTGCTCGATGAACTGGCGGCTCGGGTATCCGATCCCAAAAATCTAAGCGCTACAGATGCTGCCACTCGTTCCAATATGATTGAGCGTGTTGAACAGATCTTCAAAGGTGCGATTGAACCGATGTACGAGCACCTCAAGCCTGAACATGTTGATGGCATGAAAAAGGAAATCCTCAGCATTTATGAAAAAGCAGTAAGTGAGATACGCAACAAGACACCGGAAGAAGCAAAAAAAGAAATTGAAGCACAAGCCAAGATTGTAAACGAGCAGATCAAAGGGCTGGTGACGGGGGTTGGGCTGAACCAATTTTTGAAGCGGCACGGAGTGGATCTTAGTAAAATCCATTTTGAAAATCATGGTGTATCCGGAACCATTGCAAAATGGTTGGGCGCAGATCTGCGTCAATTCACCCACGAATATCACTCTGCTCTGTATACTCAGGGACTTTCCGACATCAAGCCGGACGAGTTATTTCCGCTGCTGCCGAAGAAATCCAAAATACTCAACATTGGTAAACAACTTGGGTTTACCGCAGGCACGGCTGCCGTCATGGGGAGCGCCACCGCAGGCGTTATTTACGCATTTGGTGGGCATAAGCATCCATCCGATCATGAATTCGAAAATGTGAGTCTGAAGCCAACTGCTTCAGCAACACCAAACGCTAAAAGCGATCATATACAACACGCGGGAACAACAGCGCATAGCGGTAGATCCGTTGCATCCGATTTTGTGGGTAAAATCAAGGATATGGTGAATGGCCCGTTCTTGAATCTATCGGAAGCAGTTGTTGAAACATTCAACGTTCCGCCCTCTGCACACCGACTGATGTGCGCAGCAGGATTGTCTGCAATGATGATCGCCGGAAACACACTGATGACCGCTCTCACGCGTCGCAACATACAGGGCGTGGAAGTTAAAAAAGAATCGATGCATCAGATGTGGCACACACTTTTCGATAAGCATTTGATTAAGTATGGTGGCAGAAATTCCTCCTCTTTCCGCGATCAATGGATGCATGTTGCTCGCATGTTCGTGCCGAGCGCATTCGGGTTCTTCGGAGTTCTTGCCGGAAGTAAATTGTTCTTCAACGAAAAAGAGCAATCCTTAAAAGACGCCAAGTATCTGGATGAAGTTGATCAGAAGGCAGCTTTCAGCCAGTCAGGCCCGTGGGCATGGTTAGCCGCGATCGGATCGTTCCCCAGCGCTTCGATGGGCGTCAATCTGTTTCCGGTACCATTCAACTATGGCACAGCACTCGGCGGACGATTTGGTCTGGCATCGGATCGCGCGGTGATGTTTCCCGGGGTGGCGGAATGGTGGTCGAACAACCACTCCTCATACCCGCTTCAACCTGCCGGATTGCTTAAGCGTATGGCTGCTTACGGCGCGTATAATCCGGCGCAGGATCTCAAGCAGCTTGATGAAATGGTGCCAGGTATTTTGAAACACTGGTACAACAACATTACTCCCGCACAGGTGCAAGCATTCGAGGATTCTTTCATCGCGCTGCGTAACGATGCGAGAAAACGCGGACTTTCGGGTAAGAAACTTGAGAACGAATTGCTTTCCCATGTGACAGGTCAGGGATTAGAGGAAATGCTCGTGGGGATTGGACTCAATCCAGCCGATGCCATCATAGGCAATAACGGGATGTCGGGCAGGATCGGCAACTGGCTGGGCGCAGGCGGAAAAGTCGAGCGGCTGCGCGAAACATACAAAAAAGAGTTTGCCGAGCGGCGTAAGAGTGAGCATTTCAAACCGCGCGATTTCCGTCATGAGCTTCAAATTCCTGTTCCCGAAGCAGATCCCAATCTGGTGACCAAGAATGCCCCTGTGGATATCAGCACCTCGCCGGTATGGGCGAAAAACCAAGAAGAGAAAAAAGGCTTCAGCACCCGTGAAGATATCAAACCGCGTGGCAACCTCGCCGCGATGCCCGCCAAGTCGCATTCTGAGAAGGCCTTGGAATCTAAAGATAATCCGGCAATTGGGCTGACGGCCTAGCCGTTTACCCCTCTCCTCTCCAACTACCACTTGCAATTGCTCCTGTTTCCAGCTAGAAACCGCGCTCCCTTGGAATAGTTTTCAAGGGTATTTCACACGCAGGGTCTGGGCTTGTAACCGGTGGTTACAGAGTCCTTCCGGTGTCCTTAATAAGGATACACTACTCTGCGGAGGCTTAACCGGAAAAGGAGTTTGACCATGGCACTGCCACAATTTTCGATGCGCGAGCTGATTGACGCTGGCGTTCACTTTGGACACAAGACCAAGCGCTGGAACCCAAAGATGGGTTCGTTTATTTACGGCGTTCGTAACGATATTCATATCATTGACCTGCAACAGACTGTTCCCCTGCTCCATCAGGCGCTCCATGTCGCACGCGAGGTCGCAAGCAAAAACGGCCGTATCCTGTTCGTCGGCACGAAATTTCAGGCAATGGAACCGATTGCAGAAGCCGCAAAACGCTGCGGTCAGTACTACATCAACCAGCGCTGGCTGGGCGGGATGCTCACCAACTGGGAAACCATTCAGGCCTCCATTAAGAAGCTGCGCAGGATGGAAGAACTGCTTGGACAGGAAAAAACCGGTCTGACTAAGAAAGAAACCCTCGATATGCAGCGCGCATTCCAGAAACTGGAAAAATCGCTCGGCGGTATTAAAGAGATGGGCGGCCTTCCAGACCTGATCTTCATCATCGATACCAACAAGGAAGATCTCGCCGTAAAAGAGGCAAAAACGCTCAGCATTCCTGTGATTGCGGTGCTCGATTCCAACTCTTCGCCGGATCACATTACCTATCCGGTGCCTGGCAATGACGATGCCACGCGCGCCATTCGCCTATACTGCCGCCTGATCTCGGATGCGGTGCTGGATGGTCTGCAGCAGAGCTTGTCGAAATCCGGAGTGGATCTTGGTGCATCCGCAGACGTGCCTGCCGCATTGGTACAGTCCGCTCCGAAAGAAGCAGACACAACGGATGAGGGCAGAGAAGACAGTCGAAAAGGCGGAAAATCGAAGAAAGCTGCTCCGGTCGTAGTGAAAAAGGCGGTCGGCAAACTGAAAGAAGCGGATGTCTCTGAGGAAGGTTCGACCGAAGAATCCACGGATGAGTCTTCGGAAGAAAAATCCGCCAAGAAAGCGGCCGCGACGAAAGCCAAAAAAGAAGGCGCTGCAAAGAAGCCTGCTTCCAAAGGCAAGAAAGCCGAGTAACGATACCAACATTTTAATCAATAAGGATACGATATGGCTGAGATTAACTCCGCGATGATCAAAGACCTGCGCGAACAGACCGGCGCAGGCATGATGGATTGCAAAAAAGCACTCGATGAAACCAAAGGCAACATGCAGGAAGCCATCGACTGGCTGCGCAAAAAAGGCCTTGCAGCCGCAGCCAAAAAATCCGGCCGTGTGGCCGCCGAAGGACTGGTGGCCGTAGCGGTTGCCGGTGAGAAAGCAGCCGTAATTGAGCTGAATTCGGAAACCGATTTCGTGGCGCGTAACGATCAGTTTCAGATGCTCGCAAAAAACATCGCCGCATTGGCGGTTGAACAAGGTGCGAACGTAGAAGCTCTCAAAGCCGCCAAAGGATCTGAGGGCAAGTCGGTAACAGACATGATCGCCAATCTCGTCGGCACCATCGGTGAGAACATGAATCTGCGTCGCTCGGCGGTTCTGTCCGTATCCAAAGGCGCGATTGCAAGCTATGTGCACAGCAGCATTGCACCTGGCCTTGGTAAGATCGGTGTGCTGGTAGCGGTGGAAACCACCGGAGATAAAGCCAAAGCTGAAGCACTCGGCAAGCAGATTGCCATGCACATTGCCGCCGCTCGCCCCGATGCGCTGTCGGTTGCCGATGTGGATCCGGCAAAACTCGAGCGTGAGCGCACGGTGTTCAAGGAACAGGCAATTGCCTCGGGTAAAGCACCAGAGATCGCAGAAAAAATGGTCGAAGGCCGCATCCGTAAATACTACGAAGAAGTGGTGCTGCTGGAGCAGATCTATGTAATGGACAACAAGACCAAAATTTCGCAGGTGCTCAAGGATGCCGAAAAAGACATCGGCGCTCCGGTGAAAATTTCGAGCTTTGTGCGTTTCAATCTCGGAGAAGGCATAGAGAAGCAACAGGGCGATTTCGCTGCGGAAGTAGCCGCAGCCGCAGGCGCCAACGCCGCTTAATTTTTGCTTATTGCGTAACAAAAACCCAGCTTCGGCTGGGTTTTTTTATTGGTGACTTGTCATTTATTCGCTACAGATTGAGTATGGTCACCCTGTTCACGCACCCCTTCTTCTCCGCGCGCTTGTACCGCGATGTCGCGCATCGCTGGAGCGGCTTCGCAATTGGTACGCTATGCCTGTTTGTGCTGCTGCATTCGATGGCGTATGTGATTGCCATGCACCATTCCTACAAAGCGTTTATGCGCAGCGATGGCGCGGTGATGCTCTCGCAGATACCCGATATCACCGTAATTTCAGGCCAGTTGCGGATCAACCAATCATGGCCACACTATATCAAGGATGCCAAAGGCCGCGTATGGGTGCAGTTTGACGCCACCTATAACGAATCACAGTTCGGCACCAATCAGATATGGATCACGGCAACCGATATCTATATCCGGCCTGCGTATGGAGACGTGCACCGATTTTCATTATCGTCCGTGAAGGATCTCAGCCTGACACAAAAACAGATCCGCGATGCGTTTACGAGCTTGCAGAAACAATTTCTGCTCTATCTTCTGCCGGTGCTGCTTGTTCTGTTTATGATTTACCGTTTGCTTCAAGTGGCGGTTTTGTCGCTGTGGGGAAAGTTTCTAAATCGCATCCTTGGCGTGTTTCTCACCGTACCGCAGATCATCCGCCTGACGGTGGTGGCCATGATTCCTGTTTTACTGATTGATGCAGGACTGCTGCTTGCCGGTTATGGGTCGTGGGACTGGCCTTCTTTGATTTTACTGACCGGCGGTACCTACTTCGATGTATTCAGCCCCCCCCTGCTTTACATGGCGATAAATCTTTGCCTCGATCCGGTCGGCTGGCCGTGGTGGTCGTTCTTTTTGTTTACCGGCTACATGATTTTTGCACTGAAGGCCAATCGCGCACTCATCCGCTAAATAGAGGGTTGCAAGTTGAATCAGTACTGTTACAACC
>CAZFOM010000067.1:4485-10385 GCA_964520155.1 uncultured Rickettsiales bacterium | reverse complement strand
GACATACGCTTTTGCGCGGCAGCTTTCATGGATCGCGTAAACGAGCGCCGACTTGTCATGCGCGAGTAACGCCTTACCATTCGCCTCAAGCCAGGCAAAGAAATCGGGTTGATTGATCAGCCCGTACTTCACGATCTCGGCGTAGCCTGCTTTCATCTCGCGTGCCGGCAGGGTGGCAAGCACCTCGGTATCAATCAGCACCCGTTTGGGCTGATAGAAACTCCCCACCAGATTTTTTCCTTTGTGGGTGTTGATGCCGGTCTTGCCGCCAACCGAACTGTCTACCTGCGCGAGCAGCGTGGTGGGAATCTGCACAAAGGGCACACCGCGCAGCAGTATGCTTGCCGCAAAACCGGTGATATCGCCGATCACGCCGCCACCGAGCGCAATCAGCGTGGTCTTGCGTTCCGGCCTCAGATCCAGAAGCGAATCCATCAGTCCTTCTAGTGTGCTAAAGGATTTGCTTAATTCTCCCGCGGGTAGCGTAATCGCATCGGCGTGAATTTCCGCTGCCTTGAGCGCGCGTTGCAGAGGTTCCAGATAGTGTGATGCCACCTGCGTATCCGTGACAATGATACAGCGTTTCTGGGGCAATATCTCGCGCAGTATTTCACCGGCGCGAGCTATTATCCCGCTGCCGATGATAATATCATAACGGTTCTTGCCGAGATCCACGGACAGGGTTTGGTGCGTCATGACGCTTTCTTCTTGGCCAGAAATTGCTTCAACGCCCGCACAATGCCGTCCACGACTTTCTCATGCGCGCCGTCGTCGCTATCGACAACGATATCCGCCTGTTCATAAATCGGGTAACGCTTGCTCATGAGATCAGAAAGAATCTCACGTTTATCGCCTTTCTCAAGCAGCGGCCTCGTGTTCTTGCGCGAGACACGCTCGACCAGCACATCCAGCTCCGCCTTAAGCCAGATCGAAATCCCATGCGCCGAAATCATCTCGCGGATATGCGGCTGAATAAACGCACCGCCGCCCGTGGCCAGCACCACCGGTTCGCCTTCGAGCAGACGCTTGATCACGCGCTTTTCCACATCGCGGAAAATGGGTTCGCCGTGAATTTCGAAAATATCGGAGATACTGCACCCCGCCGCATCCTCAATCTCATGATCGGAGTCGCGGAATTCCAGCCCCAGCTCCTTGGCGAGCCTGCGTCCTACCGTGGATTTTCCCGCGCCCATCAATCCCACCAGTACGATGGGTTTTTGCAACTTCAAACGATTGCTGTTTGTTTCCGCTGTGCTATGCTCGTGAACCATACCGCACCATAAATCCTGAGGCGGTGAAGTCAAAAGCAAAAACCATACATCCCCGTACGTCTATGAAAAAGAAATCACACCCGCGCCTGTCTGTCTGGATCGTGCTTGCCACCTGTTTGGTACTAATCGGCTCTATCCTGTATTTGGGCTCCGCCGATCTCGCGCCCGTGCCGCAACCCATGGAGGCTCACGTCAACTATGCCCCTGCGCCGCAGTAGTACGTTTCTCATTCTAGCAGGGCTGCTAAGCAATCCGCTCTGGGCAGCCGAGGCGCCATTGCCGCCTGTCTCTGCGGCCATACCGGATAGCGCCACGGAAGAAAAAAACTTTACCGTTGCGCCCGATGCTCCGATTGAAGTCGAACCCACACCCAAACCGGATGTAGCAGGCATTGGCATATTGAATGAGACGGAAGGATTGGGTCGTACCCTGTGGAATGGGATACCGTCTAGAAGACTGCAGACGTTGATTGACCATATACCGGACAGGATTGCTTCGCCCACCCTGCGGCGTTTGCTGATTCGCGCACTCAGCACACAGTCGGATATTGCAGATGCCAAAGCCGGTGCGGATCTGGTGGCGGTGCGTGCCCAGAAACTTCTGATGTTGGGGGATGCAAGCGGTGCCCGCACGTTGCTCGGTTTAGTGCCTGCGCCGATGCGTAGCGCGGATATGGCGGTGCTTGGCAACCAGTTTTTATGGCTTGAAGGTAAACGCGAAAATGCGTGCGCGGATATTGCGGCACAATCGGCGGGATCAGATCTCGCGTACTGGAAACAGATGCGCGTAGTGTGTCAGTTGCTTGCCGGACAATCAGCGGAAGCAAGACTCGCGCAGGAAGTGCTTAGGGAACAAAATCGCCTGCCTGCGGGTTTTATCAAAGAGGTGTATGCGCGGTTGGAAGATCCCAAGGCGAAGATAAACTGGCCGTCATCTTATACGCTTTCTGACGCGGCGTTACTGCCGCTGGTGGGTGTTCCCAACTCCGCGATGGATATAGTAATTCAAGCATTGCCAACTCCTCTCATACGGATGCTCGAGGGAGTAGGGCGGTTCGTGCTTCCTACCGAAACGGCGCTTGAGCTGAAAGAGCGCGCCGTCGCTGAAGGACTGATTCCGGTGGATGCGCTTCTAGGCGCATACCGCGCGACTGCGCTACCATCGAAGCTGTCAAGCGAGGGTGCCAGTGCGCGCGCAGCAACGCTTAAAGCGTTTGATGCTGCAACGGAATCTTCTAAAAAAATGGATAGCCTGTCCAAACTGATTGCCTCCTTCAACACAGCGGAAAGCAAACCAACCGGTTGGCGCGTGGCCGTCGCGCTTGTGACCACAAACGGCTCGATTACACCCGATCCTAAAACCCAACCCATGATCGCCGCATCGGTGTTTCGTGGATTGCTGCTTGAGGGAAAAACCACCGAAGCCGCGCGCTGGGCGACCACAGCCGAAGAAAAAAATCTGCTGGCATTTGCCGGTGGAGCAGCGCTTGCTTCGTCTGGGCAACCTAAGAGTAAGAAATGTGCGATGCACCTGAAGCAAGTGGCTTCTGTGTTTTCCAAACAGCCCGCAACGGATTCTTTTGAACGCACGGTGGTGACACTCAACCTGCCGTCTCCGCACCTGTGGTTGCAAATGTATCAGGCCGCCCTTGACGGACGAAAAGGAGAAACCTTGCTGCTTGCTGCGATTGCGCTCGGCGATCAGTCGCTTGCCGAAATCAGCAATCCGGCGCTCGTGCCGGTGCTTGCTTCGCTTCATCAGGCGGGGTTCACGCAGGAAGCGCGGGCGCTTGCGGTGGAATCGCTGCTGGCGTGTGAATGAGTACCGACATTACCCTGATCGAATCCTTTCTCGAAATGATGGCCGCGGAACGCGGTGCGAGCCGCAACACACTCGAGGCGTATCGACGCGATCTTGCGCAGTGGTGTGCGTTTCTCATGCAGCAGAAAACCACGCCTCTAAAAGCGGAAGCTCTACATATCGAGCGCTATCTCTCACAGCTTAAAAAACAGGGGCTTGCGACGACAACTGCGGCGCGTAAACTCTCCTCCATCAAACAATTCTACCATTATCTGTTCAGCGAGAAACTGCGCGAGGACGACCCGAGCACCACTCTCGAAGGGCCAAAACAGCCACGCAACCTGCCTTCGGTGCTGAGCACTGCGGATGTTGCGGCGATGTTGAAGGTGGTGCGGGAGAAATCCACACCGGAGGATATACGCCTTCATGCCATGCTCGAGTTGCTCTATGCGTCGGGGATGCGGGTGTCGGAACTGGTGGGGCTGAAACTGACTGCGATCCGCTCGCTCAAACTCGATGCAGAAGAAGTCTCGTTTCTCGCGGTGCGCGGCAAGGGCAACAAAGAACGGCTGGTGCCGCTGCATGTGGGTGCGGTGAAAGCCATTCTCCGCTATTTGCAGATACGCCCGCAGTTTTTGAAAGACGACGAAGAATCGCCCTGGCTGTTTCCCGCCTATCGTCGCGGCAAATCCGTTTCACGACAGTTTTTCGCGCAGCAACTCAAGGCGCTTGCCACCGAATCCGGTATCGCACCTGAAAAAGTGTCGCCGCATGTGCTGCGCCACTCTTTTGCTTCGCACCTGCTTTCAGGGGGAGCGGATCTGCGTGTGATTCAAGAACTCCTCGGACATGCCGATATTGCCACGACGCAGATCTATACGCATGTGCAGCAGGAACGGCTGCAAAAGCTCGTGAGGGAGAAACATCCGCTTTCGAGGAAGAAATGAAGTTGATGGATGGGCGGATGCGGGGATGGGCGGATGGGCAGAGGTGGGGAATTGAGGAATTGAGGAATTGGAGAGATATTGTCATGCTGAACTCGTTTCAGCATCCATCGGAATCACAGTAATGGATCCTGAAACAAGTTCAGGATGACAAACGATTTTAATTCTCCAATTCACCAATTCCTCAATTCCCCACCTCTGCCATCCACCCATCGCCCCATCCACCCATCGCCCCATCCACCCATCGCCCCATCCACTTAAAAACGCTTCTGCCGTACAAACACGGACGCATAGGGCGGCAGTTGGCGTACACGCGGAGAGCCGATGATCGCTGCCCAGCTTACGATCACATAGCGGATGCCAGACGTGGTGGGCAGTGCCGCGTGCAGATAGCGGTGGTCGGAAGGGAAACCGACCAGCATTCCGGTTTTGGGCTTGAACTTGTATTTCTGGTTAACGAATTCGAGTTCGCCACCTTCGTATTCTTCATTCAAATAGAGCAGCACACTGTAATCACGATCCTGCGAGCGCACCCATTTCTTTTTATCCGCAACCCAGTGATCTGAATCGGCGTGTTGATTGTATTTTCCCCCTGCTGGATAGCGAAGAATCTGGGGACGTTCATACCACTCGAAATTGGCCTTGTAGAAGGGTGATAGACGATTGCAATACACATCGTTGAAGATGGAGAGAATCTCTCCACTCATACCGTCAATATCCACATGATCGGTCACGCGCCCCTGCGAGGGTGCCGTCACCACCTTGCTTTTGTCGGATTTCTCAAAATCCACCACATTGAGTTTGGTATAGACTCTGGAATCCGCATAATCCGCAAGCGCGCGGCATAATTCCGGCTCAAGATAATCCTCGAATATCAATACCCCTTCGGGCAGATTCTTGCGCATCGTCAGCTTGCGCACCTGACCATTTGCAAGCAGTTGCTCATCGAATGCCAGATCGCCATGACGTTTTGGATGCGCAATGCTAGTAACGGGAGTGATGATCTTGGGAGCCTCAGCCACCGGCGCAGTAGCAACGGGAGAAGGAGAGGGCGCAACAACGGGAATCGAATGCGGGTAGGCGATGTCGGCTTTGACACCGGTGTAGTGGTTTTGCGTTCGTATCCGGTAAAGATCTGCTTGCGCATCCATACCCACTTGCGTTGCAATATGTCTGCGGTAGGCCTCTTCCGCATCCCCATGCAGGAATGACATCAAAATGAAGCGGTCGCCGGATAAAACCGGCGATACGCCGTGCAACAGCGTTGACGGAAACACGATCGCCGTTCCGGCCTCGGGTTTATAATAGGCGTTATACTCAGGAAAATATAAATGCCCGCCCTCGTAGTCATCCGAAAGCAGCAGGCTCATCGAATAGCGGTAGTGATTTGACGTGATGACGCCGGTATCGCGGTGTGGCAGATACAAGCCTTTATCCTCGCCCTTGTAGCAGGAAAGACGGTACGGTTTGCGCCAGGTGACATCGAGATGAAAGGCCTTGCGGATCTCGGCAAAGATGGTTTTGGAAAACGAATCGTCGAGTTTCTGTAGCCACGCATCTTCAAAAATATCGACGTCCACACGGTTTTTAACTTTCTTATTCACCGTTTTCACGCCGCCAGATCCTAACGTGCCATCAAACTGGTGCCCGTTTTTCCATAGCGCCAGCAATTCTTTGCGCACGCTGTCCGATATGGCGTTCGGCACCAGAAGCACAGGAGCTTGCGTGTCTATCATATTGGGCGCGCGGGCAGGCAAAAGGCGTTTGATGTCGTTTTGCAATTCGGTAAGGTGCAGCGCCGCATCCACCGGCTGATATTGTTTGACGATGCGAAGATTCGCATCGAGCAGAATGGTTTTTGCCGCCGCGCCGTTTGGGATACCAA
>CAZFOM010000067.1:3519-4475 GCA_964520155.1 uncultured Rickettsiales bacterium | reverse complement strand
TCATCGCACCAGAGGCTATAATTCAGGGATAATCTGCTGTGAAGCTGCTTGGCGGTTTCGTAAGAAGCGCTGAGAATGGGGATGAGATGGATCCCGAGTTTTTCCAGTGCAGCTTGTGCATTCTTGCGCGCTTCCACCCATGCTTCGATATAGGTGGGGTTGCCCAGTGGAAGGAAGAATAACGCGACCTTGGATCCGCCATATAAATGGATGGCTTTGTCTTTCCTGTCCTGATCTTTCAGTTCAAAAAGAGGAACGGCATCTCCCACTGTCAGGGGAGAAAGCGGGTGTTTGGTACCGCCATCCAACCGAATGGGCGCGGTTGGAGGCGAGTGCAGGGAAGCAGAATTGGGAAGTTGCGTGCCGCTGCGTGTATCCACAAACAGGCCGCTGCGCTCGGAAGACGCAGAAACCGGCTCACGCCGTGCCATGTGATCGAAGGGTTTTTTGCCATCGCGCTTTTCGAGGGTTTTTTCGATATGCAGTATACTTTCGCAGGCATGGCACTGGCCGCACGGGCGATAGAAATCCCCCTCATACACCGGAAATCGGCACGACCAGCATAATGCGGCCAGCGCCGGCGGTATGGATTCATAGATGTCGAGCTTGTTGAAATCCTTAAACGGCACCATCCATTCCGGTTTCACGCGCTTGTTGGTGAAGTTGGCATTAAGGTGCGCAGCACCTTCGGATAGATCCTGCCAGGGGGTTGCGATATGCCCCGTCCAGACCAGATCAATGCCGCCACCCACCGCGTTATACACCCGCCCCGCCGTAAACATTTCCAGACTTAAATCCAGTCCGCCCCCGATTCCCAGATGGAATTCGCTGCGCGACGTCGTGTAGGTAAACGGGCGCAGATTTTTCTGCATCCACGGAATTAATTTTTCGAGCGCCTGATTTTCTGCCTCGGCGCGATTTTCCTTGTTGATGATTTCGATATGGTGGGCGTGTAC
>CAZFOM010000067.1:2326-3509 GCA_964520155.1 uncultured Rickettsiales bacterium | reverse complement strand
TTGGTATGCACGAGCACGTTGGCCAGCAGCGCGACGCTATCCAGCCCACCGGAAAACATCACCAGAGAACCGACATTCTTCTGCGTTTTTGGCAGATAACTTCTGTCGATGGATTTGAGGATGCGGTTCTTTGCGTTGGTATTCTTCACCTCCCATACGACCGGCAGAACAGGGGATTGCATCTCTTGCTGCGGTGCTTCCTGTGACGCTTCTTGTGGTGTTTCCTGAGGCCATTTTTTCACTTCCTTATCGAGTTCAGGAATGTGAATGGGATTGTTCTTATATTTCCTGAGATCTGAGATGAACTCGCAGCGCAACGCGCGTTCGGTCATTGTCTTGTTTTTCACATCCAGCCCTGAATACTCGATAAACTGCTTGAGCGTACGCACAGGCCCCAGCGCGTATTTCGGCAGGTCGATCAGCGCATCGGGATCGGTTGCGGGTTTGACACCAAACAGATGATCAAGACGCTGACGGCTCTTGGCCTGCATGTCTTTCCATTTGGCGTGATCCGACCAGTGGAGCGGACGTTTCTGCGCGCCCTCCTTGGGCGTGTTGTAGAAATGGTATAAAAGCACGGTCTTGGAGTTGTAAACGTCCCATCCCGAGGTGTAAAAACGCGCGGCAAGCGACACTTCCTCCTGATTGAAATAGAGATAGGGATCGTAAGGCACTTCACGGATGATATCGGATTTGGAGAACATGAATCCGGCGGCGATAAATGCGCCGTTTAACGGTTTGTCCTGTGGTTGATCGAGGAACTCGCCCTTGAAACGAATATCGCCGTCGGGCGAATATAGATGCGCGCGCAGGATGGTGTTTCTCGGATTTTCCTGAAGTGTATTTGGAGGCGTATAGGCTGCCGGATGGCAGGTCATGATCGCTTTGGGTGAATTGCATTCGGCGAGCTCCGCGATCATCTTTTCATCCCAGCCTTCCACAAAGCGCATATGGCTGTCGATCATCAGTGTGTATTCTTCGCCTTCCCACAAGGCCTGCGTGCGGTGACGTGCCCAGCACACGCCCTTGGATTCACGGTAATCCCAGGGATCGATCCGCACCTGATCGGGGTAGGGTGCCTCGACCTCAAAACAATGCGCATCTTCCTTGTCATCATATTGCCAGCAGATCCCGACAAATATACGTTCGGGATGCGCGGCTTTCTCAAATAGATCCTTTACCG
>CAZFOM010000067.1:0-2316 GCA_964520155.1 uncultured Rickettsiales bacterium | reverse complement strand
TGCATAGGCATAGGATCCTTTTTACTATTATTAGCAGCGTGAGGCGGTGTTGGCCATACCCCTCTCTTGGCATGATTCTGAATTTCACCAGTTTTCAAATTGACTCCCGCATAGGCAAAAAATGCATCGAGGGATCGCTCCGATCCCAGCGCATAGCGGTGCAGATTCTCCGTGGCGCGGGAGTCTTTCGCAGGCTCTATCCCAAGCAGATGCCCCACCCGCTGATGCGTCAGTAACGCTTTTTCCGATACGGAACCGCGATACACCCGATTCTTTCCGTTATCGCGCCCTTTCCATTGATGGAACAGAATAGGCTCGTTGGGTTGGTAGATGTCGTAACCATGCGTGAACAATCGTGCGGAGTAACACAGCTCCTCTCCATGAAAATAGATATAGGGGTCATGCGGAAGCTGCTGTTGCACGTCGCTGCGACAGAACAGGAAATTTCCTACCCACAATCCGCACGGGAATGGCCCGTCCTTTACGCGCTCCCGCTTGCGCAATCCGCCGTGAACCTCAATTTGCGAAGCACCAATTTTGAAGCGCACGGATTTGACATGCGCATAGGTCACCATATGGTCGAGGGGCTGCAATTGATCCGGCGGGACATATCCGGGCAGTACGGTGGTCAGTACCGCTTTTTCGGTGGGGCAGGCGTGAAGCTGGGCAATCAGCTTTTCGTCCCAGCCTTCTACAAAGCGCATATGCGCATCAATGCCCAACGTGTATTCCTCACCCTGCCACAGGGTTTGTGCGGTATGCCGCGCCCAGCCGATACCTTTACTGTCCTGATAGTGGAAATCCAGTGTGCGTACCTGCTTGGGGCGCGTCCACGGGATGGTAAAACAATCCTTGTCTTCCTGCGCATCAAACTGACTACAGATCCCAACGAATATGCGCTCGGGGTGAGTGGCTTTCTCAAACAGGTCTTTCACCGTCCATGGGCATTCCGGATCACGGTAGGAAGCAATTTGAACAAAAATTCGCGGAAGGTTCATGGCATCAGAATCAGGGGGTGAAGTGGCCGGTCGCGTCGCTCCAGTAACTATGCAGTATCACCAATAGCTTAAGAAGTAGTAAAGCGGCAAAACACCACGCATATACCCTATGGCGGTGGAATGTCTTGCGCCTGCCGGTATGTAGCTCAACATGGTGTATTGCATCCGCTTTCTCTAGCGCAATCGCGTAGGCCTTTGTGGGCAAAGCATGAAGGTGCGCGAGCGCTTTACCGGCGGGGATATCGCGCAGTGCGGTGACTTTGTACGCCTGTCCGTATTGCGATGAAGTGCTGTGAGCCTCTTTTACTTCCAGTGCGGTCAGAAAAGAGGTGTCGCCGTATTTAATTAACACGACATCTTCTGGTGAAATGTCGTGGTACACCACCCAGATGCGCTGAGACTCCAGTGCGATCCATTCAGGGGATTCTTCGGGATAAGCCTGTTTGAGCAGGCGGCGAATATCAACCAGTGTTGAATGCGGCGGGATCTCAGGAAGCGATACACCGGTGATGGAGACAAAGCCCGTTCCGTCCGGATCGCCATGATAGATGCCAGTGGGCAGAAACCAGTAACGCATTACCACATCCTCAAAGAAAAGTGGCAGATAGCGTTTCCACTATCTGCCACTGAAAGAGGTTTTCTTTAGCTAACTATTGCTGACGCGGTTCGCGTACTTCGCAGTTACGCTGCTCAGGCAGTTCGCGCCACTCGTCGTCGAGGTAGCTGTTGGCACAGGCCGCATCCTCAGTGGTCTGACCACCTTGGGCACCTGGGCCTGCTGCCGGCTCAAGATCGCCAAGCTGGTTGTTCGGTACCTTTTTCGATCCCGACTGACCACCTGCGGCAGGCTCGAGGCCACCGAGATTGGTACCGTTACCCATCAGCGACAGATTACCGTCACCGATCGAACCGGCGAGGTTGATGAAGTATGGCTCATCGTACGTCACCTGAATGATAGTCTCTTCAGCAGAGGACATGATCGGGCGGCTGAGCGGATCAATGATCAGATCATTGAACTCAGGTGCCGGAGCGGGTGCCGGAGTCGGTGCCGGTGTTGGAGCCGGAGTAGGCTCTGGCTCTGGAACCGGTGCCGGAGTAGGCTCTGGCTCAGGAATTGGCGCCGGAGCGGGCGATGGGCTTGGAGATGGCTCCGGAGCTGGAGTCGGTGCCGGAGTTGGCTCTGGCGTAGGCTCAGGAGTAGGCTCAGGAGTTGGCTCTGGCGTAGGCTCAGGAGTTGGTTCTGGCGTAGGCTCAGGAGTTGGCTCTGGCGTAGGCTCAGGAGTTGGCTCTGGCGTAGGCTCAGGAGTTGGTTCTGGCG
>CAZFOM010000066.1:4974-10488 GCA_964520155.1 uncultured Rickettsiales bacterium | reverse complement strand
AAAAAGACTATTGACCTCAGCTGCCAGTAGCTTATCCGATAGAGGATGAAGCGAGATATTGCCCAGGTTATCACCTTCCAGCGCGACCAGCTCTATGATGAAATCTGGTCGGTGCCGATTCTTCAGCTGGCAAAACAATATGGGCTCTCGGATGTCGGTCTCGCCAAAATCTGCACTGAGATGAAAATCCCGCGCCCGCCGCGTGGCTATTGGGCGAAGCGCTCCTACGGCCAGCCGACTACCAAGCCTATCCTGCGCCCAGCGCCTACCGACACGCCCACCGAAATCACGGTAGATCGTGACGCAAAGCAGCTCGCCAAAGCCAACGACAAACGCCGCGTGCAAAAACCTGACATGATGACTGAGCGCCAGCGCGTGCGCCGCCTAAAGATCGCGCTGCGCGATATGGAAATTGCCCGCCGCACCCGCCAGTATCTGGAAGCGATGCGCCAACTCCCCAACGCCACCGCGCCTGAGCAAGCCGATTGGCTGGATTGGGTTGTACAATACGCCGATCACATCGATCCCACCGTCGATTACAAAATGGACACGCCCCTCAAATCCAACCCCAACGCCAAGGTACTCTACAGATTCACTGCGCAAGGGTTCGTGGATGATTAGCCTCAGAACTACATTCGAAGTTGAGTAATTCAGCTTTATGGTGAATTTCTGCGGTTACGTTGTACTACTAGAATTCTACTGCCAACCGTAAATCTTCATGCTCAAAAGCAGATTCCATACGGCTAATTTCTTTGTTGGAAAGGCCATGCTCTGCGGCACGTTCTCGCCACCCGCTTACGGCGTGGCCAACTTCCCGTGCAATCTGTTTAGCTTCTTCGGGCTTCAGACTAAAATCTGGCGCAACGCTGTAAGCGAGCTCCAGTGATGCTGTGGATTCATGCTCGTCAATCGCCAGACTGAGTGCCCTCGGTTTGATGTCCGTTGGCATGGGGTTGAGGTCGTAGGCTGGCGAGAGTGTCCATCCTTTGCCAGCATATAAGAAACCATGATTCCGCAAGTGGTCATCCGTGTTGGAAATGAGAATATGAAATACGATGCGCCGCCAAAGCTGATGTAAATCCTGTTCCGGCTTACTTCCATAGGTGCGCAGAGCATCGGCTATTTCAAGATAGCTATGATCTTCATTGTCTGCGGCCGTCAACATGCTCATGGCAGACAGGAAAGGAATGCGCGTTGCAGCCTGTCGGTCGAAGCGACTGAGTATCAGAACGGGCTTACCATCAACTTTCTCGATGCGTCGGCCAGCAACTGTGATACCTGCGCGCTCTGCTAAATCGAGCGCTACGGCCTCCCATAGTGGCACCTGCCATAAATCATCTGCTTGGGGGAATTTGGCAATAGCCAGACTTCCATCGCGGTCGATCACTGAAGCTTTGGCGCGTGCGCCGCCCAGCGATGAGCCAGGCGCGAGTAGCAACCTTAGGTCGTTTTCATTCTCCTTATCGGCACATAAGCGCGTGGCTGCACTAAGCAAATCACCCAGACGGATAAGTGGTGGAATGTTTTGGCTATCCTGCGGCGCAAGAAATTCACCATCTTCCGATAGGCGGAACCTTAGTGCTCCCTGACGTGTTATGTCGCCCACACCCAATAGATAGTCGCCTTCCGATAAAGTACGGGGAGCGCGATTTTCTTCTCTTGCCTTACGGCGCTCCTCACGCTGGATCAACACACGTCCCCAACGGTCTGGCGCGGAATCGCCAATGGCTCCAAAGAGCGAGCGCCCAGTACCGGTATGGATTGTGCCGGATGCAAGCTGTAGCGCAGGCTCCAGCGCAAATCGCTTAGGATGGCCAAGCCAATCTTGATCATATTCAAAGCTGGCGCTGTCGCGATTGCCCTGCCGTGTCCATAGCGTACCAACCCGAAGCGGGGCGTTGCCTAAATCAACATATACGAGAATTTTGCGTTCTATCACTTAAGCCCCCTTACTGCGCCGACGCGGGACAACATGTTTTGGGAGACGGGTTTCATCTAATTGCAGGCCGACATCATCGCTACGCACGTCGGCAAGCTCAGCAAGGCGATTAGTCATGCCGAGAATGAAAAGCACTGTGGCATATATCCCCAGCGAGACGCCTGGATTGCCTTTTTCTACTTTACTGAGGGTGGTGCGCGTAATCAGAGCGCGTTCTGCCATTAATGTGGTGGTGATACGACGGCGCAGGCGCGCAGCACGTATATCCCCGCCGAGCTTTGCAAGGGCGCGCTTTACGGGTAATGGCATGGGCGGGTTTGTGCGCATAAAATCATCCTATTTGTCTATTACTATATACAATTAAGGCTTATTTGTCTATAGTAATGTACAATTATGCTGAGATTGATATTACGCTGGACACCCTCCACCACGCAATGAAGATCGGCAAAAATATCGGCATTAATGAGACGATGATGCTAATTAATAAGCTGATATAAAACTATTTATTGTAACTTTTAGATCGGCATTTGGAGTTTCGAGGGCTAAACCTCCACCATCAGCCCAGCCTTATCAAACCCAGCACATTTGTATTTGCCGCCGTAGCCTGGATAACCATGCTGGTTGGATATGATGCGCGTACCGCCAACCATCTGGTCATCGCATTCATGCGTGTGGCCATATACCCAAAGCGCAGGCTGATAAGTTTCGATGATTGGCAGCATGTCCAGCGAGTTATAGGCAGGCATGTACGGGCTGGCGCTATGCTGTGAACGCGGATTGATGACTGGAGCATGGTGAGTAATCACCACACGCTTGCCAGGCAGATCACTCTCAAACCAGTGTTTGATCTTTTCTGCAAACAACACATGAAACGCTACCGTATCGGCTGGTTTTAGAAACTGACCGTTGGGTAACATGATCTGGCTGTAGTCGTTCATACCCTGCTCAGCATGTGTCATTGCGGCTCTATCCATGCCGTTAAAATCTGTCCACATGGTGCCACCAAAGAAATGGACGTCACCAACGGTGATCGCCTCATCCTGCAAGAATGTGACGTTTGGGTGGCGAGCCGCCAACCAATCTCGGCACGCATACACTCCCGCATCCATTGGCCGCTGCGTGTAATACTCATGGTTACCTGCAACATACAGTACGGGTTTCTGCCACTCCCTCAACATCCAGCCCAGCGGCTTTAAGTTGCGAAAGGTGATGATGTCACCAGCCAAAATCATCAAGTCCGCGTCACTGTCTTTCGGCGGGCGGAAATTGTAACCGAACTCTAAATGTAGGTCGCTGTAGCTGATGATTTTCATGGTTCCTGCCTCCTATAAAACGCTGGTAACCGAGCAGCATAGCACCACCTGAATGAGACAAAAGATTCTTTTGCCATCTGCCGTAATCGTTTGCCTTTTGTTTTGTTTCCGCTATTTTCTCAAATGGATTGGATAATCCCTGGAGGTGGTGATGCAGGACGAGATACTTACTATTCATGAACTGGCCGACTACCTAAAACTCAACGAGAAAACTGCTTACAGGCTGGTGGCGCAGGGAGAAATCCCAGGCTTCAAAGTTGGAGGATCATGGCGGTTTCAAAAAGCAGAAATTCTCAAATGGGTTAAAAACCAAGCCTCTACAGCCAAGAAAAAAGGGAAGAAGTAGCATGCCAAAAAGAACCAGTCACGCCACAGGCAGCGAGCTATTCATTGTTGATAACAGCGATGAGGAATGGAAAGCGCTGCGATATTTGCGTGATTGGTGCCAGCTCTCTAAAGGCATCGATATTGCCACTGCATATTTCGAAATTGGATCACTGCTTGCGCTTGATGGTGAGTGGCAGAAGGTCGATAAAATACGTATTTTAATGGGTGATGAAGTATCGAAGCGCACAAAAAAGGCGTTTGATCAAGGTCTTGCCAGCATTAAATCTCGATTAGAAGATAGCCTTGAAGCGGAAAAAGATAAGGACGATTTTCTTACAGGCGTTCCCGCTATCGTCGAAGCCATAAAAAAGAAAAAAATCGAATGCCGCGTGTATAGAAAAGATAAATTTCATGCGAAGGCATACATCACTCATGCACGCATGGATGTTGTTGGATCGGCTGGTCTTGTCGGCTCCTCCAATTTTACCTCCCCAGGATTGACTAAGAACATTGAGCTAAATGTCCAAATCACAGGGAGCCCTGTCAATGTGCTCCAAGATTGGTACGAAGAACACTGGGGCGAGGCAGAAGATATAACGCCCGAGATTCTCAAAGTGGTAGAGCGGCATGTGGTCGAATATTCGCCGTTCGATATTTATGCAAAAGCACTGCAAGAATTCTTCAAAAGCCATGAGCAAACGGCCTCTGAGTGGGAAAAAAACAACTCAAAAATGTATCCTGTGCTCGCGAAATATCAGCAAGAAGGCTATCATTCTCTTGTCAAAAAAGCATCCAAACATAACGGTGCTTTTTTATGTGATGGCGTGGGGCTGGGGAAAACATTCATTGGCTTAATGCTGATTGAGCGCTTGTTACAAGAACGTAAAAATGTAGCGCTCTTTGTTCCTAAAGCAGCGCGCAACGAAGTTTGGGAAGCAAAGCTTCGTCGCTTCTTACCCGAGGCATTTAAGGGTTACTCCACGCTAAAAATCTTCAATCACACGGATTTGATGCGTGAAAGTATGCAGGAAGAACTGGATCAAGTTCGTGTTCGTGCAGACGCGATCATTATCGATGAAGCACATCATTTTCGAAATACTGGCACACGTGGTACACCAGGAGAACCAGGATCACGTTATTGGCGGATGTATGATTTAGCAGAGAATAAGCAGGTGTTCATGCTAACTGCGACGCCGATAAATAATAAAATGCTCGATTTCCAGCACATGATCGAACTCTTCTCACGAGGTGAGGCAGAATATTTTAATGATGCCCCGCTGGGTATTCATTCACTCGCTGGCCATATCCGCAAACTTGAGAATGCACTTGATAAATCAACGCATGGAAGAACACTGGATGCGAGCGAAGCCACGGAAACAAATTTATTAGAGGCGGAAGAAGTTTTATCCAAGGATGCCCTGTTTAAGGAGCTGGTTGTCCAGCGCAGCCGCAAGTATGTGAAGCAAAGCATGATTCTTGAGGGCGGTGACACCAATGTGATGTTCCCTGCACCACGGGAACCGCAAGTGGCTGAATACTCTATCAAACAAACCTATGGGAAACTGCTTGGGATGCTTGCCGATGCATTCAGTAAAAAAGCCCCTCTATTCTCTCTTCCGATATATTATCCCTATGCTTTTTACAAAGGGGACGACCAGACGGTCGATCTCGCTTTAGAAAAAGGCCGTCGTCACCAAGTGGTTTCGCTTATCAGAACACAGTTCTTAAAGCGCTTTGAAAGTTCCGTGGAGGCATTCCGTAATTCCTGCTGGAACTTGCTTTACAAGCTCCTCGCTTGGCTTGAGAAAAATGTCGAAAGCGAGCATGACAAAGGATTAATCCAGCGCTGGAAACGACAAAATGCGAAGCTGATTGGCTATGTCACGCAGTGCGATTTGCTTTCTGTGGATGATGCGGAGGAGCATGATGATATAT
>CAZFOM010000066.1:0-4964 GCA_964520155.1 uncultured Rickettsiales bacterium | reverse complement strand
AGTTAGAAAAGAAAGACTTCAACATAAGCCAGATCATATCGGAAACCTTACTAGATCTTGATCAGATTGCCGATTTTCTCAAAGAACTTGAGCAGTTCAGGCCATCGCAGGATAAAAAATTAAAGGCACTGGTGAAACTGCTCAAAACCGATCCCGTGCTCAGCAAGCACAAAGTGCTTATCTTCACGGAATTCAAGGATACCGCACATTATCTCGAAGAGCAGCTAAAAGCTGAGGGTATCGATGGCGTTGCCGAGATTGACAGCAGCTATAAGGGTAATCGCGGGGATTTGATCCGCCGCTTTGCGCCATACTACAACGAATCCTCCAGCGCCCAGCTCAAAAAGGAAGGACTAGAAGAAATCCGCGTCTTGATCTCAACGGATGTGCTGTCTGAAGGCCTCAACCTGCAAGATGCTACGCGCCTAATTAACTATGATCTGCACTGGAATCCTGTACGCCTGATGCAACGTATCGGCCGTGTGGATCGCCGTATGGATCCCGAGATTGAGAAACTCATTCTGAAAGACCACCCCAACCAGAAAGACATACGCGGCACGGTAGCATATTGGAATTTCCTGCCGCCCGATGAACTCGATAGCCTGCTAAGCCTCTATAAAAAAGTGACGCATAAAACCCTGCGCATTTCGAAAACACTGGGCATTGAGGGCAAAAAACTCCTGACGCAGGATGATGATTTCGAGGATCTCAAAAACTTCACCGAAACCTATGAGGGCAAGTTGACGCCGGTGGAGGAGATGCATCTGGAATATCAGCAATTGCTGCAAGAAAACCCAGCACTTGAGGAGCATCTCAATAATCTACCATTGCGCGTATTCAGTGGAAAAGAAGCGTTGAAGGCCGATAGCCGCGCGGTGTTCTTCTGCTATGCACGCCCTGCGCATGATGCGATCAAAACCGCTGAACTCGAGGAAGATACCTGGACGATTGAAGCGGGTGATACGCATTGGTATCTGTATGACATTGCGACGGATAAAATCATCGAGGAGCCAACGCAAATCGCCGAGCATATTCGCAGCACGCCTAAAACCAAACGCGCGACAGTGCTGGAGCTATCAACACTGTCGGACATCCGCAATAAGGTGGATAAGCATATTAAAAATACCTACCTCAAGCAGATGCAGGCGCCGATGAGCGTGAAGCCTGTGCTGAAATGCTGGATGGAACTCGTATAGGAAGCCGCAATGAATCTCGCCGACATCAAAACGTTTGATCAGCTGCTACCTTGGCTTTCGACCAACCTTAACTGGCCGATGGATGAGATCGAGATCGCGGAAGAAACGGCGTTCGATGATCTGACGTTTGAATATGAAGCAAAAGAACTTGGCCTGAAGCAAGATGACATCGCGCATGTGCGCGAGATTCGCCAGCTGCGCCCATTGGTCACTGGCCAACCCTGGGGTATTTTCTTTGTCAATTTCGAGGATAAGAAAATTCCGGTAGGCGTGCTCAAGCGCATCCTCGGCGGCCTCACCATCAAGAAGCGTCAATCAGCGAATAAGGCGGAGCAGAAGGCGTGGACGCTGCATGATCTGCTGTTTATCTCCGCCTCCGGCAATTCAGGGGCGCGGGAGCTTTCCTTCCTGCATTTTGCCGAAGAAAATGGTGGTAAAAATAAAACCGTGCTGAAGGAACTGGGCTGGGACAAGGACGACACGCAAGCCAAGCTCAATTTCGTTGAAGATACACTCAAGAAAAAGCTGGTTTGGCCGGATGATGCACGCGACGCCGATCATTGGCGCAAACAATGGGCAGCCGCCTTTACCACCACCCATGGCGCTCCCATTAATACTGCGAAACAACTCACTAAACGACTCGCAGAACTAGCTGGTGCAATTCGTAAGGCTGTGGGTGAAGTGCTTGCATGCGAAAGCAAAGACGGCGGTTTAACGCAAACATATGAAAAATTTAAGCAAACCATTTTTCATAATCTGACGCATGCCGATTTCGCGGACATGTACGCACAGACAGTAAGCTATGGGTTACTGGCAAAACAGATTGAACGTGCGCTGCAGGGCTTAGACACAAAGGCACTGAGCGTAGATGACGTAACAATGGTGCAAAATGTATTGCAGCCATTCTTGGGTGATATGCTTAAAGAGTTTCTGGCAATTGGTGGAAACAGCAATGCCATGAATTACAACGAGCTCGGCGTTGATGAAGTGCGCGAGTTGCTGAATGCCTCCGACATGAAGGCGGTGCTGCTCGATTTCGGCAATAAAAACCCGCACGAAGACCCCGTACTGCATTTCTATGAGCACTTCCTGAAGGATTACGACAGCATCATGCGCGAGCAGCGCGGGGTGTATTACACGCCGCTGCCAGTGGTGCGGTTTATTGTGCGCAGCGTGCATGAAATTCTGCAAAAAGAATTCGGCCTTGCCGATGGGCTGGCGGATATTACCACATGGGGAGAGATGATCGCCAAGCACCCCGAAATGCAGCTACCCGAAGGGGTGGAGCTATCGGCGCATTTTGTGCAGATCCTCGACCCTGCCACCGGCACCGGCACGTTTTTGGTAGAGGTGATCGACCAGATTGAAAAACACTTAAAAACCAAATGGAAAAAAGCGAGCAAGAGCGAGGCGGAGATTCTGCGCCTGTGGAATGCGTATGTGCCTGCCCACCTGCTGCCGCGCCTAAACGGGTTCGAGCTGATGATGGCACCATACGCCATCGCGCATATTAAGCTCGGCATGAAGCTGCATGAGACGGGTTATCGCCCGACTTCTAAGCCCTCTCCCTCTGGGAGAGGGTTGGGTGAGGGCATTCCGCGCGTGCGTGTGTATCTGACCAATACGCTGGACAAAACCTCCGACTCCAACCGACAAGCTGAGATGACCTTTATAACCAGTTCTCTTGCTGAGGAGTCTAAAGGCGCAGATCTTTTGAAGGGGAAAACACCGGTTACGGTAGTCATAGGCAATCCACCTTATTCCCTACAATCGTCGAATTTAAAACCAGAACATAGAGAACTCGTAGAGAAATATAAATATGTTGGGGCTTCCAAGATCAAAGAAAAAAACGCACTACAGCTTGAAAAGAATCTCAATGACGATTACGTAAAATTCATCGCTATTGCGCAGAATTTTATAGAGCGGAATTCATGCGGAATTCTTGGAATAATTAGCAATCACTCTTATATCGATAATCCCACGCTCAGGGGTATGAGGCACAACCTAATTTCTAGATATTCCAAGATTTATTTGTTGGATATCCACGGGAATGCAACGAAAAAAGAAGTGCCTCCGCATGGAATTAGCGATTCCAATATTTTTAATATAAGGCAAGGCGTAGCAATTCTGCTCGCGTGTAAAAATGGTGGTGCCTCTGCGACAGAATGCCAGTTCTCAGAAATTTGGGGAACAAAGAAAGAAAAAGAGGAGCAGCTCATAAAGCTCTCGTACTCGAATATCCATTATCAGCAATTACCTATTGATCCTCCCAACTACTTATTTATCCCAAAACAAGAAGATGCTTCGTATAATTCATGGGCAAAACTTACTGATATATTTCCAGTAAATGGCGCTGGATGGATATCTGCAAGAGATAACCTAGTTGTAGATTTTGATAGAGATGAATTGAATAGTAGAATTGAACGCTTCAAGTCAGCCTCTGGCTCCAAAAAAGTCGTTCTAGACACCTTTGACATCTCCGATAAAAAGGGCTGGAGTTACGAAAAAACAAAGTTAGCGCTACAAAGCATTGATGTGCCCGCGGCGATTTCAGAATGCTACTATCGGCCATTTGATATTAGATACATCTTCTTTGATTCTAGCCTTGTTTGGGGTTGTTCGTGGCCGACCCTGCAGCATATTTTTAAGAAGAAAAACTTATGCCTGCTATCAACTAGAATTACAAAAGATAAATGGCAGGTTCTGGCATGTAACTTAGCTGCGTCTCATAAAGCAATGTCGGCTTATGATAGCAATGTTGTATTTCCGCTTTATCTGTATGACAATGTAATTGGTGGTGAAAGCAGGAACTATAATTTATCAGATCGTTATATTAATGAGTGTCGTGAGATAGTTGGCATCGAACAAGGAAGTCCAGAAAACCTATTCAGCTATATATATGCAATAATGCAGTCTCCATCTTATGCGCATAAGTATAGTGATGATCTGAAATCCGATTTCCCGCGCATTCCGCTACCTGGCAATGCTGATCTCTTCCGCGAACTGGTGGCGCTTGGCAAGCAACTCGTGGCACTCCATCTGCTCGATGAAAAACAGGTGAAGCCGCTCGCCGCGCCCGAAACGCGCTATATCAGCAAGGGTGAAGCGCGGGTGGAAAAATCCTATCCGCAATACCAAAATGGCAAGGTGATGATCAATGCCAGCTGCTGGTTTGAGGATGTGCCGCCCGAGGTGTGGAACTTCCATATCGGTGGCTATCAGGTATGCGAAAAATGGCTGAAAGACCGCGCAGGCAAAGGCGGCAAAAACCCATCGCCAGGGCGCGTGCTCACCGATGCCGACATTCTGCATTACCGCCGCGTGACGATTGCGCTTGCTGAAACCATCCGCCTGATGGCGGAGGTGGATGCGGTGATCGAATCTCACGGCGGGTTTCCGGATGCTTTCGCCAAAGCGATTGACAAAACGGGCGCGGCAGCGTAGAGTCTCGTCAGTCCTCGGATGAGGGCTGTGTTTTTTTTATGAACCTGAGAATTGGTTCTGGATAAGTTGAAAAGTGCCGGATGGCTTCGCCTATTTGCACGCATCAATGCGCCAGTGCTGATTCTCCTAATTAAGGAGAATCGATTATGAATCCCAATAAAGTCATTATTAAGTTTGAACAGGTCTGCGATCAGGCGAGCGACCCTATTCGTCGTTTGGTCGGATTCGTCAAAGCCAAATACCTCATCGATCTAATCGAGGCGGCGGATCTCAACGCCAACCCGCGCTCAGCGAAGGTCGGTAATGTCACGGAAGACATTATCG
>CAZFOM010000065.1:0-10525 GCA_964520155.1 uncultured Rickettsiales bacterium | reverse complement strand
CGATGATCCCGATGATCTTCCATCGTCACAATCAGGATCCTGCCGTGAGTTCCGGCGTGTTTCTCACCATGCTTACTGACACGATGGGGTTCTTCGCGTTTTTAGGGTTGGCGACTATCTTTTTGATTTGAAAAGGATTTCCTTAACAGCGGTAGCTTAATCCATAATTTACCATGGCATGTTAGCATGGCAAGAGTAAGTGGAGAGAAGCATGAAGGATACGACTACCGACAGCCTGATGCAATTAACGGACGCTGTTTTGAAAAATGATATTCGGACAGTGGATACGCTACTAAACGATAACCCCGAACTGGCGCTCACGAAACTCGATGCCATTGACCCAAGCCGCGCTTATCCCGTGGAACAGACTATCATGCATATAGTGGGGATGGGGGATAATACGTAACTTGCTGCCTGTGTACTCGGTCATATAAAACGAATTCGTCCAACCACTGCTGAAGGAAAACTTCAAGATATCGATACTCTGCTTGCTGATAAAGATCAGAACCGACCGATGCACTGGGCAGCGATGAATGGCAAATTAAATATGGTAAAGCTCCTTCATTCCGAGGGTGCTTCGCTGCTTTCAAAGAATGTGGTTGAAACAACACCGCTCAGTGATGCGGCGGGATATGGGCATACCGATGTTGTGCGATATATGGTGGAGCAGGTGGGGGCTGAAGCATTATTTGATAAGAACATTTATCAACTCGATGCGTATAATCGCGCTGCCTACCTTGCACGACCAGAGACGCTGGAGTTCATTATCGAGGCCACGAAAACTCTTCCCGATGCACAAAACCGCTTGAATGAAATTGCCGGTGAAGGGTTCAGCACACGGGATATGGCCGAGTCGGGTTTGCTTAAGGCTTCAAGTATTGCTGGAAGTGAGAGAGTGAGAGAGGACTTTCGAAAAGCAATCGAAGTGTTACAGCAACATGGTGTTACTCACTCACAAGGCTGGGAGAACACCCCAAACGAACAAAAGCCGGATGTCAAAACGATAGATTACGCTGGACGCTGGAAACAATTTCTAAACAAAAGAGAAGCCGGTATCGCGCGCTGACGCTAATTATTATTACTGCCAATCAGGCGAAGATTCTCGAGCACTTTCACGTTTCCCACCGGCGTTTCGACGATGGATTCCTCGATGCCTTCGTCTTGCGAAAACAGCTTGTCGGTGCGCTTGAATTTCCCGTCCACAAAGGCGCCGTCCTCGATAGCAAGGGATTCGTGCATGATGATGCCCTCGACGCGGCAGGTGGCATACAGATGCACCATCTTGGCCTTAATCAGCCCCTTGATTTCGCCGTACACATGCACCGACTCGGCGGTGATGTCGCCTTTGATCCGGCCATTACCGCGGATGATGATCTGATCGCCTTTGATATTGCCTTCTACGCGGCCATCAATATCCGCGGTGCCATCGGTCACCAGATTGCCAAGGATGTTCATGTCGCTCGCAATCACGGTGGGCGAGCTGACTTTCTTTACGGAGGAGGAATGCGCGGATGCGTCTTTAGTTCTGCGAAACATATTCACCTGCTTTCAAAAATTTTGCGGGATTTAGTGGACGGTCATTGTAACGTACTTCGTAGTGCAGATGCGATCCCGTCGAGCGTCCAGTGGAACCCTGAATACCAATCACCTGACCTTTGCGAACCCGATCGCCTTCTTTTACCAAAATCTGACTCAAATGCCCATAGCGCGTGCTGATGCCAAGTCCGTGATCCACATCCACCGTATTGCCATACGCGCCTTTCCAGCCGGTAAAGGTGATACGACCCGCATTGGTGGCGTAAATGCTCGCACCATCGGGAGCGGAAAGATCAAGCCCCGTGTGCATGGCGGGGCGGCCATTGAATGGATCCGAACGCATCCCGAACGGGCTCATGAGCTTGGCGTTACGGACGGGCTTGCTGGTGGGAAGCGTCTGCACAATATCGCGCAGCAGCATGAGGCGATCAATATCTCCGATCAGTTCTTTTTCTTCCTTATCGAACGCGGCAGCATCAAATGCGATGAACGGGCCGCCCTGACCTTCGGGTAGTTTCTTATCGGTTTTTGCCCGCTCGGTACTGAAGCGCTTTTCCAGATGCGAGATATCAAGCCCCGTGGTGTCGATGATGTCTTCAAAATACTCGAGCTTATCATCGGTGCGCTCGCGAATTGCCGCAATCAACTTCTCGTTCTCGGTCTGCGTTTCTTCGAGTTGTTTTTCCAGAAAGGAGATGCGCGACAGCATGGGCGAATCCTGCCCTGAATTCACGATAGTCTCTGCATTGATCACAGAGGACGCATCCTGATCGCCAAAATGCGTGTTCATGATGAACTGACTGTATTCGGATAATTGCTTGCCGTCCTTACTGAGTTTAGCCAGATCGCGCTTGAGCAGGGCAAATTCCTCATCCACCCGATTTTTGTCTTCACTTACCTGCTGTAACATGCGCTCTTTTTCACCTAGCTGCTTCTGCGCTGCCATGTAACTTCCCGACATATACGATATGGTCGAAAAGAACCCGATCACGCTCGCTGCAATCAGCAGTTGGAGCTTACCGCTGACCTGATGGTGGCCGATTTTGTGTTCGGATACGACAATGATACTTCGCGTGGAAAAGAGTTTTTTTGACAACGAAATGACGTTGTGCGCAATGCTCTTTTTCATTCTGGCCTCATCCCTTGGTTGGTTCCAGGTGCTGTTTTTAGCGGGTCATCACCAGCCTTGCGGCGGTGCCTGACGTGTGAGTCTTGCCGGTTTTCCCTGTTATAAACGCCGCTCACACCCTAACTTTGCGACTCCAGCACCGCGATAAAAAACCCGTCTGTACCATCCCGAAATGGGGTCAGCGACAGGGTGTTTCCACGGTATCTGTCTCGCAAAGTGGGACTGTTATTCCACAGTTTTTCTGGCGTCACAACCCTGAAATGCGGGTGATCCACGAGAAATTTATCAACCTGTTGATCGTTCTCATTTTTTAGAATGGAACAGGTGGCATAGACCAGCCGCCCCCCTGCTTTAACGAGTTTCGCCGCACTGTAGAGAATGCGTTGCTGCAACTCAACCAGTTCGTCCAGATCGGTTTTGGAGGTGCGCCATTTCAAATCGGGATTGCGCCGCCAGGTGCCGCTTCCGGTGCAAGGTGCATCCACCAGCACGATGTCTGCACTGGCGTGATGGCGCTTCAGGAATTTATCGTGCTCATGGTCGATCACATGTTTCTCCACCGTATCCACGCCGGCACGTTTCAGGCGCACATTCATCTGCTCCATGCGTTTGGCGGACGTATCGAACGCCAGAATTTTGCCTTTATTCTTCATGAGAGCAGCAATAGCGAGTGTTTTTCCTCCCGCGCCGGCACAAAAATCGATCACGCGCTGCCCCGCTTTTGCTTCTGTTGCCAGTGCAACCAGTTGCGATCCCTCATCCTGCACCTCAAACAATCCTTCCGCAAAGGCAGTATGCGCAAACAGTGCGACGCGTTTGGTAAGACGAATGCCTATGGGCGACAGCGCGGTTGGATGCGCGTTCCACTTGTCTTTGCGCAAGCGCGAAACCAGTGCGTCGCGTGAAGGTACTTTCAGCGTGTTTACTCGCAGATCCACTGGCGCTTCCTGCGATAAGGCGGCCAGCTCATCCGCCAGCGTGCTACCCCATTGCGCTTCGAGTAGGGGCACGCACCAGTCGGGTATATTGAAGCGCGCATCCATCGGCATATCGGAGGATAAAAGCGGTTTGCGGTACACATGCCGCACCCATTTCTGTTCGTAGATGCTCAAAGGGGCAGGAGCATGTTTCTCGCCCGAAAACAGAGCTTCGAGATCGCCTGGGGATTTCTCTTTCAGAAACAGTAATGCCGCCAGCACCCAGTTGCGTCCCGAGGCAACCAGTCCTCCCTGCGTGAGCCACCATTCGAGCGCGGCTTTCTGGCGCAACACCAGATAGACGAGTTCGGAAATGACCCCTTTATCCTTCGCGCCGATATAGCGGTTGGCTTTGAAATACGCGGCAAGCGTGGCATCCGCCGGACGACGATCCTTACCTGCCAGCGATTCCGTCAGGATGTCCAAGATGGCAATCGCTGCCTGAATCTGCGCGGCGGGTTTCACAAGATGGCTGTGCGTAGGGAGAGGGTAATGTGCATTTGACAGATGTATATGGGAAATATATACTAGGATCAATCGGATTTCTGCACTGTGGGTATGCATCAACGACTGGTCGAACTCATCATCCAGTTTGAATGGAATCAGGGTAACCTCCATAAAAGCTGGAAAAAACACAGCGTTACCTGCGAAGAAGCAGAGCAGGTGTTTGTGAATTGCCCACTTATTATTGCCGATGATGCTGGGCATTCAAACACCGAAAAGCGCTATCTGGCACTGGGAAAAACGGATGGCGAAAGAAAATTGATGGTGGCATTTACGATACGCAAACACAGCATTCGTATCATTTCCGCACGACCCATGAACAAACGCGAGAGAGACATCTATGACAAAGAAGAAACCCGCTAAATCTGTGAGTTCTAAAATCCCTTCGTTCAAAAACGAGGAGGAAGAGTTTCAGTTCTGGCTCACCCATGGATCGGAGCGTTTCGTTGACTGGAATAACGCCAAGCGCGTCGTGTTTCCAAATCTTAAGCCCACGTCAAAATCAATCTCGCTGCGTTTGCCGGTGGATCTGCTGAATCAATATAAGATACAGGCAAACAAAAGGGACATCCCCTATCAGGCGCTGATCAAGATGATTCTCGCCGAGGGCATTAAACGCGTTTAGAGCGTTTTTCATTGAGCCGTGTGCTTCGTTATCCTTCGGACTCGGCGCAATCACGTACAAACCGTACGCTGGATTGCCCCTCGCCTCGGATGCCTCGCACACGACTAAAGCAAAAACGCTCTGTCCGTTTTATTCGCGACGGTAGTTCGGGGCTTCCTGCGTGATGATGATGTTGTGTGCGTGGCTTTCGGATAGGCCTGCGGAGGTGATGCGCACAAACTCAGCGTTCTTCTGGAAGTCGGCGATGGTGGCGCTGCCGGTATAACCCATCGCTGCTTTCAGCCCCCCCACTAGTTGATGAATCACGCCGGATACGGAGCCTTTGTAGGGAACGCGGCCTTCCACACCTTCGGGCACGAGTTTCATTTTGTCGTTGATCTCCTGCTGAAAATAACGATCGGCGGAACCGCGCGCCATCGCGCCGACCGAGCCCATGCCGCGATACGATTTGTAGGAACGTCCCTGATATAAAATCACTTCTCCTGGCGCTTCTTCAGTGCCAGCAAACAAGGAGCCAAGCATCGCGCAGCTCGCACCGGCGGCGATTGCCTTGGCCAGATCGCCTGAGAACTTGATGCCGCCATCGGCAATGAGTGGAATGCCTGCTTTCTGTGTGACGCTGCCCACATCGAGGATGGCGGATAACTGCGGAACTCCCACTCCTGCAACAATGCGCGTGGTGCAGATGGAGCCCGGGCCAATGCCTACTTTCACCGCATCCGCTCCCGCATCGATGAGTGCTTTGGCACCTTCGCCCGTGGCGATGTTTCCTGCAATCACCTGCACGGCGTTGCTGTGTTTCTTGATACGCGTCACCATCTCAAGCACGCCTTTAGAGTGCCCGTGTGCCGTATCCACCACGATCACGTCAATCTCGGCATCGAGCAGTGCTTCGGCACGTTTGAACCCATCTTCTCCGGTGCCCACCGCGGCCGCCACACGCAAGCGCCCGAGACTATCTTTGCTCGCCTGCGGATAGGCGATCGCCTTTTCAATATCTTTGACGGTAATCAGCCCAATGCAACGATATTGCTTGTCCACTACGAGCAGTTTTTCGATGCGGTATTGATGCAGCAGTTTCTTGGCGTCTTCACGGGACACGCCTTTTTCAACCGTGATGAGTTTTTCGCGCGTCATCAGCTCTTCCACCGGCTGCTTGCGATTGGAGGCAAAGCGCACATCGCGATTGGTGAGAATGCCCACGAGCTTGCCGCTTTTCTGCTCCACCACCGGAATGCCCGAAATGGAATGCTGACCCATGATCGAAAGCGCTTCGGCCAGTGTGGCCTGCGGATGAATGGTGATCGGGTTGACCACCATGCCGGATTCAAATTTCTTCACCTTGCGGACTTCTTCGGCCTGCTCCTCTGGCGTGTAATTCTTGTGAATGCAGCCCATGCCGCCATGTTGCGCCATCGCAATCGCTAAGCGCGATTCGGTCACGGTATCCATCGCGGCTGAAATCAGCGGGATCTGAAGCTCGATGCCGCGGGTCAGGCGGGTCGCCGGATTGGTCTGGGTGGGAACGACGCTCGAGGCGCGGGGCTTGAGCAGAACATCGTCGAAGGTGAGCGCGTGGTGAATCGATTCGACGGAGAGGGTGGGCATACGAGCTAATCCTGTTTTTACAACGAATTAGCGGCTTTACATACCTTGAATATGCTGTGTTGTCATCCGGATTTCTGAAAAATAAAAATAGAGACAGTACAGTGGGTTGGGTGGTGTTGCAATGAAAGAGCAGGGGGCAGGCCGTATGTTCTGCTGTGTCGACCGAACCACTACTGAATCGTTTGAGACGTTATGAGACAGTATTGGACATTGACACTACTGATGCATTTATTATAAGATACAAAATGTACATAGTTTACATTATTGACAGAGTATACATTATGCATATATTTACTGCCAAAGAAGCGCGTGATGAGTTTAGTACCGTGCTAGACACGGCAAAGCACGAACCTGTCACCATCAGTAAAAATGGTAAACCCGTAGCAGTGGTTGTCTCCGTGGAGGATTATGCACGATTCGAGATGCTGGATGATTTGTGGTGGGCAGAAAAGGCAAAGAAAGCGAAAAAGCAAGGTTATTTAAGTGTCAAAGAAAGTGATGCAATCATCCAAGCCGCACTTACCGCTAAACCGCGAGTTAAGTAAGCAAGCCGGAAAAGCAATCTTCGCTCTCATTAAAAGCCAACCCAAGCACGCGAGGCAAGTTTCTGCGAAGATTGAAGAAATGCGCTTAAATCCACAACCTGCGGATTGTAAAAAACTACAAGGATACGAAGGATTATACCGTGTTGATGTTGGAGAAATCCGGCTTGTGTATTCGATAAGCGCGGATACCTTGAGTATTGAACTTGTCGGCAAGCGCAATGACAGCGAAGTGTATAAATTGCTGAAGAGAAAAACTACTTCCTAAACCCTTGTGCAATGACAAATGTCTCAGCCGAATCCTTACGCGACGCGTTGGGTTTGGCGTGTTTGACTTTGACGAAATGTTTCTTCAGGCGTTTGAGTGCCTCCGACTCCGTTCCGCCCTGCCAGACTTTCGCCACAAACCATCCGCCTGGCTTTAGCACTTCAATCGCAAAATCCACTGCCAATTCAACGAGCAGCATGATGCGAATGTGATCAGTTTCCACATGGCCTGTGGCATTGGGAGCCATATCGGAAATGACGATGTCAATAACGCGGGGGGCGTCTCGCCCCCGCTCATGCTCCGCACTCGCCCCCCCTCGCTTCGCGGGGTCGTCGCCAGTGCTCCTCCATCTCTCTTCAATCGTCCGTTTGAGTAATTCCGGCGCGTCGTCCTGCGTAAAATCTTTGTGAAGCACGATGGCGCCTTCGATGTCTCCCATTTCCAGAATATCCATCGCTACCACAGTGTTTTTGCCGCAGCGCGCGACCGCCACCTGCGTCCAGCCACCAGGTGCTGCACCCAGATCCACCACGGTTTTTCCCTTTGCAAAGAAATGAAATTGATCGTCCAGCTCGAGAATTTTGTACGCCGCGCGAGAGCGATACCCATCCTTGCGCGCGCGCTGCACATACGGATCGTTCAACTGACGCTTGAGCCAAAGGGTCGAGGAGATTTTCCGCCCCTTGGCCGTCTTGACGTTGGTTTTGACGCCGCGCGAGGAGTGGCGCTTCTTCATACCACCTTCACATGTTTCTTGATCAACGAAAGAATAATTCCCTCACGCACGCCGCGATCGGCAATGGTGATCTCAGGAATGTTCCATAGTGTGCAAATCGCTTCAAAGATCGCGCAACCGGAAATGATGTAGTCAGAGCGATCCGAACCGATACACGGATGCGAAAAACGCTCTGACGGACGCATCCTGAGGATCGTGCGCACCGCCTTGCGCAATTCTTGCGTGGAAAGCGTTACGCCGTCAATGCGCGAACGCTCGTAGCGGGGCAGGCCAAGATGAATTGCGGCCAATGTCGTGACCGTGCCCGAGGTGGACAGAAGCTGCACCTGCTGTGCTTCCACAGCGCTCGAAATGTCGTTTCTTGCGTCAAAATCATCGAGTGTGTCTCGCAGTTTTTCGACCATCTCGTCAAATACCATATCGGCGAATTGCGGCCCGCCGAATTTCTCCGAGAGATTCATCACCCCCTGATTGAGCGAGAACCAGTCCTTGATGCGCGGGATCGCCGATTCATCTTTCGGTTTTGCCACCCACATGAACTCAGTGCTACCTCCGCCGATGTCAAAGACCAGCGCATGAGGATAACGTTCTTCCAAAAGCGTCGCGCACCCCATGAATGCGAGCTTGGCTTCTTCTTCGGTCGAAATGATTTTAATGTCGAGATCCAGCTCCTGCTTGATCTGGTTCAGAAAATCCTTGCTGTTGGCGGCTTGACGGCACGCTTCGGTCGCCACAAAGCGCATATGCGTCACCGGAAATTTTTCAAGTTTTTTCTTGCACACCCGCAATGCCATCAGCGTGCGATCCATCGCTTCACCGCATAACATGCCAGACGCGCTCAAACCTTCGCCCAAGCGCACAATCCGTGAGAAACTGTCGAGCACGCGAATCCCGTTATTGAGCTTGCTGGCATGAGGAATGGGCTTGGCAATCAGCAGGCGACAGTTATTGGTGCCAAGATCCAGCGCCGCAAAAATGGGTTCCTGCGGGGACATCTTGTGCGACCGGTGCGGGGCAGACCCGCCTGACGCAGCCGAGGATCTGGGCATAGACTAACCCACTATCCGGCTGCAGATACGTTTCATCAAAAAGCATTTCGACATGCCTTCCACTATACGCAGCAAACCTCGCTTCCACAAGGCCTTACACAAAGCGGAAATCCTTATCTTTCGCTGGCTTGACTTTGCGCGACCCCTCCACTAGGTTACGCCTCCTTTTTTGCGGGTACCCCGCAGCATTGCAGGCGTATTCTGGGGGATCGTCTAATGGTAGGACAACGGACTCTGACTCCGTCAATCTAGGTTCGAGCCCTAGTCCCCCAGCCAAGTAAAAAACGGGCTTTCAAGAGTTTTAGAAAAATATCAAAATCGTTCATGGTGCACTGGTGGTGCAATAAGTCGCAATAATCCCATTATTAGTCGCAATAATCTCATTTAAGGCTGCTTGAAAACTTGATTAAAAATCAAAAAGCATCACAGAGTATCAACACGAGCGTGCCAAGGATGCTTTGCAGGTAAAATTGTGGGCATTCATTGCCGAGGATATCAACGGTTCATGGTATTTATTCAATAGTGTGCTGAAAAGTTCGCCTAGAAATAACTCCTTGATTGCGGTCGCAAATCTCGTGTATCAAGGGTGCTTGTAGTTATAATATAAATAAAATTGTGAGTTGCTTGTGACCGATTTCGAGCAAGTGCCATTTGACGCGGCTGAGTTCGCCAACAATCCCGAACCACATTGTCCATGCTTATTATTGTTGGATACGTCAAATTCGCGCTATTACTTAGATTTCCCCTGCCATTATTACCTATGGAGATTGTGATGCACGCCTTAAGGATATCTCTTGCTGCTCTCTTGATAGCCTTCTTTATGCCATTTGTGGCCGTTGCGGAGGACGCCGAAGGTGGCATGGATCATCCGCGCATTCCGCGCCTGACCGGTTACTCCATTCAAAGCCATGAGGGCAGCGATTTCGGCGCGCATGAATTCTATACTGCCGAGGATAAACCGGTGAAAGTAGAAGGACGCTACTGGCGTATTGATTACCGCATTACGGAGGGTGCAAAGGTAAGCGGCCCGCTGGAAATCGCGCGTAATTACGGCAATGCGTTCAAAGCCAAGGGCGGCGGCGTGTATGAAGCGGATGTAAGCAATAGCGGCGGCACTACCTATGCATGGATGCAGGAGGCGGATAAGGAAACCTGGCTGGAGATTGACACGGCGGATGCGGGCGAATCCTACAGTCTTATCATTGTGGAAAAGGCAGCACTGAAACAGCAGGTGGAAATCGGCGCGGAGCAGATTGCAAAGGAGCTGGCAGAAAAAGGCACTATCGCGCTTTATGGAATTAATTTTGATACTGACAAATCCGAAATTCGCCCGGATTCACAAAAAACACTGCAGGTGATTGCTGATGCGTTGAAGAGCGCGCCGCAGATGAAAGTGGAAATCGGCGGGCACACGGATAATGTTGGCGGCAAAGACTATAACCAGAAACTCTCGGAAGCACGCGCGGCTTCCGTGCAGAAGGCGCTTATCGGCCTGGGCATTGATGCGAAGCGACTCACGGCAAAGGGCTATGGGGACAGCAAACCTCTGGC
>CAZFOM010000064.1:0-10546 GCA_964520155.1 uncultured Rickettsiales bacterium | reverse complement strand
ATTTCGCACCGCCGGATCATTGAGCCACACCGGCAGGCATTGCCTTAGAATACCACGCTCGGAGGCGGGTTTTGCGCTGTCAAACCGCCCACGACCGGTAATGATGAGGATGTTGCGTCGCCCCACATCATAGGAGTGCTGGATATAGCTCATCACGCGCACGAACGCCGCTTCGCGCGATAACCCGTGCAGATCAAGAGTGCCGTCGATCGGGGTTTTCCCCTGACGAAACCGTGTGGCGGTGCGTGCATCCACCTGATGATACATGCCTTTGGCGAGAGGCTCTTTGGATTCAGGGGCAGAGCGGCGTGGGAGGACGGAAGGAGTGGGAGGAGGCTGGGTATGAGATGCAACCGATATGGCATCATCTGACCGCGCGGGTTGTGCCTCCGCTGTGCGCGGATTCAGGGTGCGATCATGGCGGGTATCGTGTAGCCAATCCGCCTGTTCTTCTTCGGTGATCGCCCGTTTACGCAGCGAGAAAGACGTGCGTTTGGGCTGATGTTTCATGGATTACAGAAGCGGCGCCGCCACCGCGCGTGGCAGCAGCAGATAGTATTCCCCGCCGCTATTCAAATAGCCGGCGTACCACTCCGCCTCGGTGCCTGCGCCAAAAAATATATCCCCGCGCACCGGCCCTTTGATCGCGCCGCCCGTATCCTGTGCGATTACGAGTTTGCGGAAGAATGCTGCAGGGGTTTGCGGGGTTTGAGGCAACACCGTATCCACAAACAGCGGGATGCCGAGCGGCACGAATTTCCGGTCAACCGCGAGTGAGCGCCACGGGGTAAGCGCCACGCCCTGCGAACCAATCGGGCCATCGCCTTCAATCACACGAAAGAAAATAAACGACGGATTCTGTTCCATGACCTCATAGGCCTGCTCAGGATTCTTCCACAGCCATTCCTTGATGCTCTGCATGGAGATCTGATCTTCGGGCAGGATACCGCGCTCTTTCAGCACCCGACCGATAGGCACATAGGGGTGTCCGTTGCGCTCCGCATAGCCGATGCGCACCACTTCCCCAGTGTCTAATTCGATACGGCCGGAGCCTTGGATTTCGGTGAAAAACAGGCGCACGGGATCTTCGACCCAGAATAGTTCCAGCCCCTTTCCTGCCAGCGCTCCGCGATTGATTTCGGCGCGCGTGAAATGCGGTACGCCCTTTACGCGGTCATGCGGCGTGCTGTAAACCGGCACATGGTAACGCGGCGAGCGGTTGCGCGAGCCGCGCTGGATCGGCTCAAAATAGCCGGTGAATTTCCCCTGCGAATCGAAATGATTGGCCGCCTTGAACGGGATAAATTGCGATTCAAAGAATTGGCGTGCATCGGCGTTGGTTTCGATAGGCTGGTTGATCGCCACCTGACAGGGTGCCTGGTAGGCCGCAACCGGCTGCGCGAGATCCCCTTCTCCCATGATGGTATCGGGTGGTTGCGCGAGCAGCGCCATGCAGCTTTTCTGGTAAGCACGGTAGGCATCGAGCTGCGTGTCCGCGCCCCAATCGGGCAGCCTTGAAAAACTCACTGGAGTGAGCGTCAGTTTAGGCGGCAAGCTGCCCGAGATCGAGCAACCCGCAAGTAGCAGAAGTGCGAGTATGGGGGAAAACCGCGACCGAAATGCCATGCGTCAGGTCGCCGTGATTTTCCAGTTGGGATTGCGCGAATGAATATCGCGCTCGAATGTCCATTCGTCCTCGATACGGCTGACGGTGGAGGCATCCCCTTCGACGATGGTGCCACTCTCATCGCGCACAAGTTGGATCTGCTCGGATACGATCTTAAGCGTCAAATAGGCCGTAGTGCCGCCGCGCACGCCTGCATCCATGACGTCCTGTGAAAGAATGGATACCAGCGTGGTATCAAGTTTTTTGCCCTGCGATTTATATCGGTCTATTTCGCGGCTGAAAGATTGAAATACTTCGTCGGAAAGAAGTTGTACGAGTTTTTGTTTTTCTCCCTTGGAGAAGGCTTCGAGTACCCATTCAAACGCCACTTTGGCACCCGACATAAATTCCGCAATGCTGAAAGACGGATCCGTAGCCTTGATGGCAAGCAGACCGGTGGACACCGGCGATTGCTCGTATTTCGCAAGAGTTGCGGTTTCCTCGAGTGCCTTTTGCTGTTCCTCCCGTTCGCGCGACAGATCGCTCTCCAGCGTCTCGCGCGGGGTTGGCATTTCGAGCTTTCGGCCTAGTTCTTTCGGGTCGATGCCGCTGTCTTTACCCAGCTCATTGCGCAGACGGTAGAGAATAAACGCCGCGATAATGGCTAAAAAGATAATATCAATCAAAGGACTACCTGCTGGTTGTTCGCATGAAACTAGGGCGCGCGGGGAAAACACCAAAGCGATTTTTTGCTTTTCCTACACGCTGTTTATGTATAGACCCTTGCGCATCATTTCAAGAGAGAGCATCGCGCATGGAAACGGCATCCCCTTCCGCACCGAACGAAACCACAGCATCGGCACCTCGATTTGTGGTTAAAGGGCAGTATATCAAGGATTTATCCTTCGAGAATCCCCATGCGCCCGCTAGTCTGATGGCGTTTAAGGATAAACCGAATCTGGATGTGTCGGTGGATCTCAAAGCGCAGAGAATCAAAGATGACCTGTATGAATTGGTCATGCTGCTGTCAGCGCGCGCGTCTTCGGACGGCAACACGCTGTTTCTGGTCGAGCTCGCCTATTCGGGCATATTTCAGCTTATCAACGTGCCGCAGGAACATGTAGAGCCGCTTTTGCTCGTGGATGCGCCGTTCGTGCTGTTCCCCTTTGCGCGCCGCGTAGTGTCGGATGTGAGCCGTGATGGAGGTTTCCCGCCACTCATGCTCGAGCCGATTGATTTCCTGAGTCTGTATAAGCAGAACAAGGACGCGGTGAAGAAGTCGGCTTAGATTGGTTAATGGTTGATGGTTGATGGTTGATTGTACAGATCTATCAACCATTAACTATCAACCCCTTGCTTAAGCCACATCGGCTCTTTGATCTGATTCAGAAATGCCTCATGTGCAGCGAGTTCTTCCGGCGTTGGTTCAAATACGCGCGGTGGAACATAGCGCTTACCCTCGGCTGCGGCCTGCGCTTCGGCGGCAGTGCGCAGCGCCATGATTTCCTGCCTGCCCCCCATCAACTCTAGATAGACATCGGCGAGCAGCTCCGCATCGAGCAGCGCGCCATGTTTGGTTCGTCCTGATAAATCAATGTTATAGCGCTTGCATAATGCATCAAGGCTTGCTGGTGCGCCCGGGTATTTCTTGCGCGCGATCTGCACCGTATCGGTCGCGCGATCAAAGGGGAGCGGCTCAAACCCTGCCATCTGCAACTCGGCATTGACGAATTTCATATCAAATCCGGCGTTGTGGATCACGAGCGGGGAATCGCCGATAAACGACAAAAACCCTTCGGCGATACGCGCAAAAAATGGTTTATCCTGTAGAAATTCCGTCGATATACCATGCACCTTGAAGGCGTCCTCAGGCACGTCGCGCTCGGGGTTTAGGTAGCTGTGGAAGGTTTTTCCCGTACGCACCCTGCCCCACAGCTCCACGCAGCCGATTTCGACGATGCGGTGGCCGCTGGCCGGATCAAAGCCGGTGGTTTCGGTATCGAGACAGATTTCACGCATGTTTTCTTTGGTGCCATTTCTTGCGCCAAAGCACAAGCGGTAGTAGCAGTAGGGGATGCAAAATGCGCTTTTGATATTAGGAATGCACCGTAGCGGCACCTCGGCACTCACCCGCGTGTGCAATCTGCTGGGCGCGGATCTGGGCGATCGTCTGATGCCCGCGGCAGCGGACAACGAACGCGGTTTCTGGGAGCAGGAAGACGTGGTGGTGCTGCATGAGGCTTTGCTCAAGCAGGTGCTCGCGAACTGGCGCGATGTGTTTCCGCTGTCGGAAGATTGGCTCACAAGGCCAGCAGTTTCGGATTTTCAGTCAAAACTAAAAACGCTCCTTGCCGAATTGTTCTCGCAACGCCCTTTGTGGGCGGTAAAAGATCCGCGGCTGAGTCTCACGCTTCCTGCCTGGGATCCCGTGTTTCAGACGCTGCAGGTTACGCCTCTTGCGATTCTCATGTTGCGCCACCCGCACGAGGTGGCGCAGTCATTATTGGCGCGCGACAAGATCCCGCTGGCAGAGGGTTATGCGATCTGGCTGCATTACGCATTGATGGCCGAGCGTCACTCGCGCGGGATGAAACGTCTGGTCGTATCCTACCTTGATGTGCTCGAACACACCGCGCACACAATGGAGGCGATTGCCTCACGTCTTGGCTTTGCATGGCCACATGCTTACGCTCAAAAACAATCCGAGATTGAGGCTTTCTTATCGCGTGACTTGAAACACCATGCTGCGGGCAGCGAGATCGAATTGCCGCCGGTAGTAGGCGCCGTCTATCGTTCGTTGTTGCAGTCGGCAAAAACAGGGGTCATCGATACACAGACGCTTGATCGCGCGTATGCGGAATGGAAAGAAAAGCCTCTGTTTTTCTTAAGCGCCGCACTTCGGGAAGCACGCGAAGTGGTGCTGCAAAAAACGAAAACCATTGAAGAGTTGGTGGGCACTAAAGAAACACTCGAGCGAACCTACCGCGATCTGGAAACCCAATACCTCGCGGTGAATGAGCGGGTGCAGTCGCTCGAACAATCGTACCGCAATCTCGAAGCGCAATATGTCGATACACAAAACAGGCTGAAAACCACAGAATCTGATCTTCTGTCTGCGAGAGCGCTTGCAGCGGAAAGCGCGCAGATGATTGAAGCTATGCAGTCGTCACATTCATGGAAAATCACGAAACCGCTGCGCGTCGTGTCGGCGCGTTTGAAAAAAGTTGCATCTTCATCGGGTTGACGTAGACCGTGTAAATTATGGTTCAGATCTTTACTAGCATTGCCACCAATTACCTGCCCAAAGCCCGCGTGCTCGCGCGTTCGGTGAAACAGCATCACCCCGAAGCGACGATGGTGCTGGTGTTGACGGATACGAAGCCTGAAGCGATAGACTGGGCGCGCGAACCGTTTGATCGCGTGCTGACAGTGGCAGATCTTGGAATCCCAAACTGGAAATCCTGGCTGTTTGGGATGCGGCTGGTGGAAGCCTGCACGGCGGTCAAGCCGTTTGCACTTAAAACATTACTCGCGGAAACGAAAGAACCCGTGATCTATCTCGATCCGGATATGGTGGTGTTTCACCCGCTCGATGTGGTGATGGACGCACTCAAAACCCACAGCATTCTGCTTACGCCGCATATCTGTGTGCCGGAGGAAACCGAAACCGCGATCATCGACAACGAATTATGCACGCTCAAGCATGGTCTGTATAATCTCGGGTTTGTTGCGGTGGCGCCCGATGCCAATGGAATGCAATATGCCAACTGGTGGGCGGATCGCTGTTACCGCTGGTGCCGCGATGATATTCCGAATGGTATGTTCACCGATCAGCGCTGGAACGATTTTACCCCGATTTTCTTCGATGGCGTGAAAGTGATGAAGCATCCGGGACTCAACGTGGCCACCTGGAATTATTCCCACCGCCAGATTGAAGGGTCTTTCGCATCGGGCTTCACGGTCAATGGCGAGCCGCTCTATTTTCATCATTTCACCGGCTATGACAGCGGCAACCATGAATTCATGCGTAATCGCTACGGCAAGGATATGCCTGCCGCGCTTGAACTCAGCCATTGGTACGAAAAAGTTACTGTGGAAGCGGATGCCGATAAAGTATCCGCACTTCCTTGGGCATACGGGATGTATGAAAATGGTGTAGCTATCACAGCGCAGCATCGCAACGCCTATGCCACTCGCGCCGATCTGCGTGAGTTGTTTCCTGACCCCTACTCCACTCAAGCGGGGGCATCTTTCTATCACGATTGGCTCACCAAATTATTTCCGTCCGAACACGCGGCGCAAGGCTCTGGCGTTTCGGCAGTGATCGTCACGCATAACAGCGAACGCGTCATCGGCTCGGCGCTCGAATCGCTCATGCGATACGCTAATCTGGCAGAATGTTTTGTGGTGGATAATGCCAGCCGCGATCATACGGTAGGCATTATCCGCAAGCTGTTTCCGCATGTGCGCGTGATTACCAACGCGCAGAATCTCGGATTCGGCTATGCCTGCAATCAGGCAGCGCAAGAGGTGCGCACCCCGTATGTGCTGTTCATCAATCCCGATGCGCGGCTGCATGAAAACACGCTTCCGCTGTTGCTGGATGCGGCTTCGCGCTACCCCGATGCGGGGATTCTCGCGCCGCAACTGGTGGGAGAAAAAGGCGAACCGTATTACAGTTTCCGCCGCAACATATTCCACGCCGAGAAACATCATTCGCCGCTTTCGGCGGCGGATGGCGATTGCTGCGCCGATTTCATCACCGGTGCGGTCTGGCTGGTGCGCACGGAAAAGTTCCGCACGATCGGCGGGTTTGATACGCAGTTTTTCCTCTATTGCGAGGACGATGATATCTGCTTGCGTATGACCAAAGCGGGGCATTCCGTGGTGATGATTGCGGGTGCCGTTGCCACGCATTTAGGCAGCGCATCGAGTGCGTGGTCGCTGCGTGGTGAATGGCGCAAAGGGCGCTATCTCGGGCTTTCCAAACTCTATCTGCACCGCAAATACCACGAAGGTAAACTGAGTCGGCGCATGTTCGTGCAAATGGTCAAAAACACCTTTCAGGATATCGGCTATTACGCCAAGCGCTTTCGCTTCAGCGGCGTAATTGCCTCGCTGGGCAGGCTCTATAGCTTTCTGGTAAGCGCTATCGCGTATCTGCGTTTACGGGTGCTGCGCGGATGAGTCTGTTTTCCCCGCAATTCGCCTACGCACTGGCGCGCGCTGTGTTCCGTCTGGTGCCGATTTCGGTGCCACACAAAATCCGGATTCGCAACGCCATGTTTGTGCTCATGGGATCACGCGCAAAGGTGTTTCCCGGGTATGAGGACTGGCAGAAAACCCGCGCCGTTATGCGTGATGCGGTGATCCCGCTTTCTCAGCTTGCCGAAACGCGCCGCTATATCTGGACACAGTCCTACGCCTCTGACACGCGTCCATGTTTTCTGTTTGTGTCGCACGGGCTGGGTGGCGGCACCGAGGAACATATTCAACATCTGGGAACGCGTCTGGAAGCAGAAGGAAAGCGCGTGCTGGTGATGCGTCACCTCACGCCGTCGCGTATTTATATCGAACCGCTACGCAGCAACGCACTGCGCCTGACGTTTGACATGCACAAAGAATCCGATGCGCTGGTTGCGTTGCTGAAAGAGGCGCGCACGACGCACATTCATGTGCATCACACGCTGCATTTTCCCAAAACCATCCTCACATGGATTCCCACCTTAGCCGCGCGTCTGGGCGTGGTGTACGATTTTTCCTTTCACGATTATTTTCCGATCTGCCCGCGCTTTACGCTGTATGACGACGATACGCAAAGTTACTGCGGGGAGCCTGCGCCCACGCAATGCCGTTTATGTATCCGCGCTTATGATTCGCCGCTGGGCAACAAGGTGGATGTTGTCGCTTGGCGCAAGGAATACGGGGATTTTCTGCGCGCAGCGCGTCAGATTTATACGCCCAATGCGGATACGGCAAAACGCATTTCCGGCTATTTTCCGGATCACGAAATTCTGGTGCGCCCACATGAGGAAAAGCCCTTTGTGTTTACCCCCGTAGCTTCCACTCGCGCGGCTGGAGAGAAGCTACAAGTCGTTCTGATCGGCGCGATTGCGCCCCACAAAGGCGCACATGTGCTGGATGAATGCGCGCGTGACGCGCTTGCGCGAAACCTCCCCATCCATTTCACCGTGATCGGTTTTACGGCGATGGATCATGTGCTGGCGCTCCACAAGAATGTGACGCTGGTCGGCAAATACCATGAAGAGGATCTTCCGCGACTGCTCAAGGCACAGCCATACCATCTGGCCTTCTTTCCGGCGGTGATTCCCGAAACCCACAGCTTTACCCTGTCACACGCGATGCGGTTCGGGCTACATCCCGTAGCCTTCGACATTGGCGCGATTGCTCAGCGTATCCGCGCTACGGGGTTTGGCACCATTCTTCCGTTTGGGGATCATAAACATCCGTCACTCGTCAATGACGCGCTGTTGTCGCTTGCGCCTTCAACACCTGACGGCGCGGTGCTCGCTTCGCATTTTGCGCAGTATCCTTCGGTCATGAAGAACTATTACAATCTGTGATGCTGTCTTAGCCGCCGAATAATTCGCGCAACCTGTTTCAAGCTCTCTCGCTTGCCTAATCCGGTGCGCACCACATGATCTGCGTGTTTGCGCTTTTCGGCATCTGGCATCTGGCGTTTCAAGATGCGCGTGAGTTTTTCTGTGGTCATGCCGTCGCGCTTCATCACGCGCTGTGCTTGCAGAAACGCCGGCGCGGAGGCAACCACCACCAGGTCACACCGCCTTTCGCCTTTGGTTTCAAACAAGAGCGGAATATCGAGTATCACCGCGCGGGTACGTCTGCGTGTGTGCTGGCGGATAAACTGATCCTGTGCCGCGCGCACTCTGGGATGCAGGATCCGCTCAAGTATCGCCAATTGCTCGGGCTTACCAAACACTTCACGCGAGAGGATTGCGCGATCCACCGCTTTGTTTTGGATTGCGGCCGGAAAATGCTTTCCGATTTCGCCAATCGCGGTTTTGTCGTGGCGCATCAGCAGATGCACAATCAGATCCGAATCAAGCACCGGAATACCTAATCGCGAAAATTGCTGGGCGGTGGTGGTTTTGCCCATCCCTATCGAACCGGTCAGGCCGATCACGATCATAGCAATCCTTTAGGTTCAATCGACATATAATTCATCCATCTCGCGGTAGCCATTTTGGGTGGCCTCCGCTAGGAAAATCCCGAAGGGCGTAGCGGGACTACGGCCTTTGGGATTTTCTGACGCGGACACCCAAAAGGGCACCGCCCGCAGGGTTGGGTAAACATACGGATCTACTGCGTTAGAAAGCTCGCTCATAGAACCACTATGATCTGCGCTTTCTTCCTTGTATATCCGCATGTTTACCTCAACGAGTTGCATGAATGATATGTTGATTGAACCTAAGCACATGTTCGCGCAGCGCCGAAGATACTTCGGGGCGCACACCAAACCAGCGCTCGAACCCGATCTGCGCCTGCCACAGCAACATGCCGATTCCGTCCACCGTAGGGTTGCCACGTTCGCGCGCAGTTTTAAGCAGCGCCGTTTCCATCGGGTTATAGACGATATCATGCACAAGCGCCTTGGTGTCGAGTTTCTCAAGCGAGATATCAAGCACAGGCTGCCCCTTCATGCCAAGCGAGGTCGTGTTGATCAGGCAGGTTACGCTTGCAAGCATTCCGCGCGCTTCCCAGGTGAGCGGCTGGATGAATGGCATGGCCGCTTTAAGCGCATCAAGGCGTTCCTTGGAGCGGTTGGTAACCGATATTTTCTCAAATCCTTCTTGTTTGAGCGCGTGACACACGGCTTTTGCCGCACCCCCCGCACCGATCACGAGCGCATGGGATTTATACCCCTGAAGCGCAGGGATATTCGCTTTGAGATTCTGGATGAACCCATACGCGTCCGTATTCATGCCATGCGCTTTTCCGTGTTCAAACACCACCGTATTGACCGCTCCGATATGGCGCGCAGCATCATCCAGCGAATCCATAAACGGAAGGGCTATCTCTTTATGCGGCAGCGTCAGATTGACGCCGCGAAACCCCATATCCTTAAGCGCCACCAAGACTGTTGCAAGTTTTTCGGGTTCTACAGACAGCGGCACATACGCCCCGTCGATACTATGCTGATAGAGCCAGAACCCGTGCAATCTGGGCGACAGCGAATGCGTGACCGGATACCCGATAACACCTGCAAGTTTGGCAGCAGCAGAGATCATGGCGCAAGTTTCCCCTGTACTTTGCTTTCGTAGTGACGCTGAAAATGCTGAATGATGGTGGCGGCGGTTTCCTCGACCGAGCGTTTGGTCACATCTATCACCGGCCAGCGGTTTTTAGAAAAAAACCGGCGCGCTTCCTGCACTTCGTTTTCAATCGCATCCATATCGACATAGGACGTGTCGCGTTCCTCATTGAGCGATTGCAGACGGGTTTTGCGAATCTGCATCAACCGCTCAGGATTAATCACGAGCCCCACGATCAGGGGTTTTTTGAGGCTTTCCAGATTCTCCGGCAAAGGGCAACCTGAGACAAACGGTACGTTTGCGGCCTTGAATCCTTTGTTGGCAAGATACACACAGGTGGGAGATTTGGACGTGCGCGACGGGCCTACCAGTATAATATCGGCTTCTTCCAATTCCCACGTCATCTGCCCGTCATCATGCGCGAGTGTATAATTGATCGCATCCACACGCGAGAAATACTCTTCGTTAAGTTCATGTTGTTTGCCAGGCACGGCGGATGTTTCCATCCCTAAGAAGGAAGAGATTTCTGCAATTACGCGCGCAAGCACCGGTATGCAGGGGATATTGCGCTTCAGACACTCGGCCTTAAGTATATCGCGTAAATCTTTATCCACTAGCGTGTAGAGCACGATTCCGGGATTAGCAT
>CAZFOM010000063.1:4811-11028 GCA_964520155.1 uncultured Rickettsiales bacterium | reverse complement strand
TTATTATACGGGTCTTTCTCCTGCAGACTCACGCCCGATGTCTGGCAATGGGTGCGTAGCGCCGAGGACATCGGTTTTTTCGGATTGAACTGCGCCATGGTTTTTGCCCACAACAACCGTGCGGCGCGCAGCTTCGCAATTTCCATAAAGAAATTCATACCGATGCCGAAGAAGAACGACAAACGCGGTGCAAAGTCATCCACGTTAAGCCCCTTGGAAAGCGCCGCTTTCACATATTCGCGCCCGTCAGCAATGGTGAAAGCAAGCTCCTGCACGGCGGTCGCACCGGCCTCATGCATGTGATAACCGGAGATCGAAATCGAATTGAATTTCGGCATGTGCTTGGCCGTATACTCAATGATGTCTGCTACAATACGCATGGACGGCGTCGGCGGATAGATATAGGTATTTCGCACCATGAATTCCTTGAGAATATCGTTCTGGATGGTGCCGGACAGTTCTTCGAGTTTCACTCCCTGCTCAAGCCCCGCGACGATGTATCCGGCGAGCACCGGAATCACCGCACCGTTCATGGTCATGGAAACCGACATCTCGTTTAGAGGAATACCGTCAAAGAGGATTTTCATATCCTCCACGGAATCAATCGCCACACCTGCCTTACCGACATCGCCCACGACGCGCGGATGATCGGAATCGTAGCCGCGATGGGTAGCAAGATCGAAGGCAACCGAAAGTCCCTTCTGCCCGCCCGCGAGATTCTTTTTGTAGAATTTGTTTGATTCTTCGGCGGTCGAAAAACCGGCATATTGGCGGATCGTCCAGGGGCGTACCGCATACATCGTCGCCCTCGGCCCTCGGATGAAGGGCGAAAAACCTGGAAGCGTGTCAGCCAACTCAATTTTTTCTAAATCTTCCTTAGTATATAGAGGCTTAATCGAAATTCCTTCGGGCGTATGCCAAGTTAGCGTCTCAAGCCCCGCCCCCTCGCCTAAGTCTTTTTGCGCGAGTTTTTCCCAGTCATTAACGGTTTTTTTAGTGAACATGCGGTATTCTCAAATGGTTAGCGTTTAACCACGCTTACCAAAAAAAGAACCCGAACGCGATAGTAAACCCATGTCGGATGAACCGCATCCTGAGATAGAACAGCCTGCCAGTAAATCTGGGCGGGTTTCGACATTTTTTGGTGCAGCACTCTTAACCGCCACCTCGCTCGTGAATCCGTTGTTTGCTGCCTCGACCACTAAACCTGTGCAGGCATCACCCAAAGCCACCATTCTATCCACCCGAGTCAATGCAAAAAATGCCCTCGATTTCCTGCCCCAAAAAACGGGCGGCGCGAACAGCCTGACACACATTGTAGCGGATCATTTTTTTAAGGCAGAACAAGCAAGATCAAAGCGTCATCAGAAGGGTTTTGAATCGCATTTTTATCGCGGTATGTATGAACTCATGGCAATTATCGAAAAACCAGTACCCACCGCGTATGACGATGTGAATAACGTGCGAACCATCGGGATTGGCTTTAATATGAGCATCCCCGATGGAAAAAGCAGCGATGGCACTTCACGCCAGAAATGGACACAGGCATTCCCTAGTAACAACCCCGATTTTGACGCCTGCAAGCGCGGCGAAAAGGCACTAACCTCTGAGCAAATGATGCGGCTATACGAAACCATGCTCAAGGATACCGAAACTTATCTCCGCAAACGCTTTAATCAGGAAGCAGAAAAACTACGCGAATCGCATCCTAAAAAGAAGTTCCGTTCCTACGATGAGCTACCCGCTAACCACCGTGCGGCATTACTCAGTATCCATTACCAATCGCCGCGCATCGCAAGCCGGCTCTATGATGAGCTTGCATCGGGTGATCTCAAACAAGCCTCCAAGGAATTGCTGACGCGAACGCTCGCAGGAAAATACAAAAACCGTCGCGATGTGGAACATGCTATTCTGACCGCTTCGGTCGAAAAAACACCGCTCTCACACGCACTGGCGGAGGTCAAGGAACGTATTGACGGGCTGAAATGGGGCAAGAAAGCAATCATTCATGCGTATAATGTGACGGGTGTAGAGAAAGAAGACCTGAAAGCCGGTCTAAAACCAAACAAAAGACCCTACATCGTCACCGCTCACAACGCGAACGATACAAAACAGGAAACCTATTCGCATGTTGACAGAGTCAAGCAGGAACGCACAGCGAAGAAACCAACTGGGCGGAATGTGGGAGGGGATTAGGCAAAGTCACCAAGATTTTCAGTGAACATCGCTTTCCTCAAACATTTCTCGTAGACGCTCCAACACCAGCGTCAGCTCAGATGATTTTAACTTTCCCATCCTCTTAATCAACCGCTGCTTATCGACCGTACGGATTTGATCCAGCATAATCTCGCCTTTTCGTTTTTGAAACACCACAGGAATACGAAACGCAACCTCTTTAAGGGTGCTCGTCAGCGGCGCAATAAGGCAGGTATGGTAGTTCTGGTGAATTTCGTCGGGTGAAATAATGACGCACGGTCTGGTTTTGCGAACTTCGCTGCCCACAGTAGGATTTAAGCGAACCAGGTGGACTTCGCCGCGCCATAGCTTTACCACGTCCACTCCGCATCAGCATCCGTCCCCAAATCCGCATCCAGCCATTCTTTATCCTGAGCGGATATGGATTTTTTCGACAAGCGCTTGGCATCTTCTGCCCAGCCTTTGCGGGGAGCTTTTTTAGAAGGCGAAGGCTTTTTCAGAACCAACCGATTCCCATCAACAGAAAGCTCTAAAGAACTTCCTAACCCAAGCTGTTTAATCAATGCCGAGGGCAAGCGTATGCCCTTGGAATTGCCTATGGATACAATATCAATTTTCATAATGTAATTATAATGTAATTACACTAACGCTGTCAATACAAACAATCAACGCGATTAAAGGCGCAAACAAGATGAAGACGAATAAATTTATTTCGGTTTTACTGAATACTTCTACCCGATTGGGTTCCGATAGATACCGATGGGACTCGTTCGCCTTCTTGTAATTCCTTTAGTGTAGATTGCGCACATAATAGGAAAACTTCCGACGAAGAAGGGTATTCACCACATAAAAACTGCTTTTTATAATACTTTCGGATTTGGGCACAAACTACATCTAACGCATTCGGGTTATATCCCTTACCTATATGTTTGAGTACCAAAGGGTTATTCACATCAAAGGTTAATCCAAACTCTTCTTTATCAAAAGGTATTTTAAGTTTTTCACAATCTTGCATAGTCTGAATTGCCCATTCCTTTCCTACGCTCCCCCCCAACAAAACATTACGGAGATCAAGAACTCCGGTTGCTATCCCCTGCGGACGCAGCATAGACAGGGCGCGACTGGAATCACTTGCAAGTATGAACTTTGAATCTTTTGCATCTGGATGAGTAGCTGTTGTAAAAAAGAAGTCCGATTTATTTAGTACAGCGAACTCGCTCTTAGGTAATAGTTTTGCAAATTGCGGTATACCTCCGTAATAAGCAACCTTAGCGCACATATCAATATCCTCTCGGGCATGAGGTATATCCTCAAGGATAATTTTTCGTCCAAAATGTTCTTTATCGAATGGAGGAATCGGTATTCGCTCAGTGGGAGCATCCTTGAGACGACGTATCAAGTTAGCTGTGGTTTCAAACAGCCCTAACTGCTCATCCTGTTCCTCAACCATGAAAAGTTGCTCCCTAACCTGCTTGCATAGCCGGAAGCGTAACTGAAAATGATTAACAAATGTTAAACATCCAGATTACTGACCTTGAGCGCGTTGTTGACAATGAAGTCGCGGCGGGGTTCGACGACGTCGCCCATGAGGGTCGCAAACACTTCTTCGGCATCCTCGGCGTGCTTCACTTCAACTTTGAGTAACGTGCGTTTTTCGGGGTTGAGCGTGGTCTCCCAGAGCTGCTCGGGGTTCATCTCGCCCAGACCTTTGAAACGCTGGATGGACGTACCTTTTTTGCCCACTTCGGATACGGTTTTGAACAACATATGCGGCGAGTTAATTTTGGCCTCTACGCCTTTTTTGACAAACACCGAAGGCTTGCCGAAATACTCGGAAATGAACTTCGCCTTGGCATGCAACTCGCGGGCTTCCTTGCTCATGAATAATTTTTCATCAAGTAGGTAATGCTCTTCAACACCACGCTGCGTGCGGCTGACATTGAATCCGGCCTGCGTGAGTTTGCACGCCCAGTTGCCCGCACGACCAGCGAGGAAATTCAGTGTCTCGATGAATTTCTTGGAGCGCACAACCGCCTGTCCTTCGTCCATATCCATATCGAATAGATCGACAATGGTTGCGGCTTCAATAATATGGGTGGGAATGCGGCGCGCCATCGCGTCCGTACTGGCGCTGATCGCAGAGCATTCCTTCACAAGATGCTCAAGCGCTTCGCCACTGATCTGTTTGCCTTTATCCAGTTGCAGCACAGCCTCTTCGCAACCGGAACGAATGAGATAGGACTCTAGCGCCGCATCATCCTTGAGATAGGTTTCGCTGCTGCCACGCTTAAGTTTATAGAGCGGCGGCTGCGCGATATAGAGATAGCCTTTATCAATCAGATCGCGCATCTGACGATAGAAGAATGTGAGAATGAGGGTACGGATGTGCGAACCGTCCACGTCCGCGTCGGTCATGATGATAATTTTATGATAACGGGTTTTTTCGATGTTGAAATCGTCGCGCCCGATGCCGGTGCCAATCGCGGTGATTAGCGTGCCGATCTCCTGCGAGGAGAGCATCTTGTCAAATCGCGCGCGCTCAACGTTGAGGATTTTTCCTTTAAGCGGCAGAATTGCCTGATAGGCACGGTTACGACCTTGCTTGGCCGATCCACCCGCCGAGTCACCCTCAACGATGAAGAGTTCGGATTTCGCCGGATCGCGTTCCTGACAATCGGCGAGCTTGCCTGGCAGCGAGGAAAATTCGAGCGCGTTTTTGCGACGCGTCAGATCGCGGGCTTTGCGTGCAGCTTCACGCGCGGCAGCGGCTTCCACCACTTTGGTGAGAATACTGCGCGCATCAGAGGGATGTTCTTCAAACCACTGACCGAGCTTATCGCCGACAATGCCTTCCACCACCGGACGCACCTCGGAGGACACCAGTTTATCTTTCGTCTGAGACGAAAATTTCGGATCCGGCACTTTGACAGACAACACACAAGTCAAACCTTCGCGCGCATCTTCACCGGAAAGCTCAATTTTTTCTTTCTTCGCAATGCCGGTTTCGGCCGCGTAATTGTTGATGACGCGGGTGAGCGCCGCGCGGAAACCCATGAGGTGCGTACCACCGTCGCGCTGGCGGATATTGTTGGTAAAGCAGAGCGTATTTTCGTGATACGAATCGTTCCACTGCATGGCGATTTCGACGGTGATGCCGTCCTTTTCGCCGGTCATGTAGATTGCGGGCGTGACCGCCTGTTTGTTGCGATCCATATACTGCACATAGGCACGGGTGCCTCCTTCGTAGAAAAACTCGACGCTCACCGGCTCCGGCGCACGCATATCGGTCAGCGCAATACGCACACCGGAGTTGAGGAAGGCCAACTCGCGCAAACGGTGCTCAAGCGTCGCAAAATCGAATTCGGTTTTGGTGAAGGTTTGTTTGGACGGCAGGAACGTGACTTTCGTGCCGCGACGCCCCTCCGCATCCCCGATGATTTTGAGCGGCGCGGTGGATTCCCCATGACGAAACTCGATGAAATGTTCTTTCCCGTCGCGACAGATATTGAGGCGCAGATATTCCGAAAGCGCATTCACTACCGACACCCCAACCCCGTGCAGACCGCCGGAAACCTTGTAGGAATTCTGGTCGAACTTGCCGCCGGAATGGAGCTGCGTCATGATGACTTCGGCAGCGGAAATACCTTCTTCTTTATGAATATCAGTAGGGATGCCGCGCCCGTTATCTTCCACCGATACCGACCCATCCGGATTCAGCACCACTTCGACCTTGGTGCAGTAGCCCGCAAGTGCTTCGTCAATGGCGTTATCCACCACCTCATAGACCATGTGGTGCAGGCCTGTGCCGTCGTCCGTATCGCCGATATACATCCCCGGGCGTTTTCTGACCGCCTCGAGGCCTTTTAATACTTTAATGGATTCCGCACCGTAATCGGAGTTATCTTCGACGAGTTCGTTTTTCATTTTCAGTCCAGCGTTGGTCATAAAATTTTGTGTCTAGAATTGTTAGTTTTTACCCCTGAATTTAGCCTAAAAATAATCTCTATAAATCAGATGGTTA
>CAZFOM010000063.1:0-4801 GCA_964520155.1 uncultured Rickettsiales bacterium | reverse complement strand
CTTCTACCACAGCCCCCACTCAAATCCAGTATTTTCTTCGATTTCTTGCGTTTTTTCTGGGGATAAACTCAGGGGTTTTTAAGGTGTTTTTATTTGCAAGAATTGACTTTAATCATTTTTTTTAGAAGTTGCACTAATCTTAAGAAAATATGTAGCTCAAGCAATGGATTGAATTATGGAACATGCTAAAAAAATAAAAAAATTACCTGATTTCTTTTCAAAGCTGTCGTCGACTTTGGGTACGCTAAACAATCTGCGTTTTGGGGCGCGCGATATTGATGAAAGGAAATATACTGATAAGCAGTTGGGGGACTCGTATGCAAAATCATTGCTTTACGCCATAAGGAATTTGCATGTTTACGACATGTATATGCAGAATAAAGATAACAGGTTATTGAAGCACATGCAGGATATGGCCGTTGACGCTAATGCTTGCACTTATACGTTTGAAGAAGATACAGGTAAATTTGAAATGGATTGTCTGTATCCCATCGGCTTAGAAATAAAAACAAATTTTAACCTCCATCTTACTGGCATGAATGAAACATTGGGTAATGCCTTAAAACGAGTGCAACTTGGAGAGACACATCAGATCATGGAAGGAGTTGCTGAAGAAAGAGAAGTACACGCGGACGATGCAGTACACGCTCAGCTTATAGGAAATTTGCTTAAAGCAGCTTTCTGCTATCATGCAATGAGAGGATTAAGAAATGACGAGAAAAATCCAATTGTCACCGTGATTGACAATACTGTTTCAGTAAATGAGGCGGCACTACAAAAGCTAATTAAACTCGAACCTATGCTAGACGCAGCTTCACCACCTATTGGATTGACCTAATTAATGGTCCAGAACATATTTCGAAGAATTGTGCCTTTGTTTCAAAATCACAAAAAAGTTCTCTATCCGTTCCCGTCAAAAATGCTTGGATATTCTGCTCAAATATAACGCATGAGAGTTCCGCGCGTCGCGATGCATCCAGATGCGCGACCACCTCATCAAGAAGCAAGATCGGAGCCTTGCCTTTGTGGCGTCTCACCGCGCGCGCCTGCCCGATCAAAATGGAAAGCAATAACGCCTTCTGCTCACCGGTCGAACAGTGCGCCGCAGGCGTGCCACGCACATCGAATCGGGTGTGCATTTCGCAGCGATGCAATCCAAACACGCAGCGGCCAGCCGCAGCGTCAACCTGACGCATGTTCATGAGTTTTGCCGTTGCCTGCGCGGCGATGCTCTGCGTGTCCGTGCCCGATGCAAAATGATCTTCGCAAAAACCGGATAAATGAATGCGTGCCTTCGGGAAAGAGAGATCCGAAGCAGATATTGCCTCGTTTAGGTGATGCACTGTCGTTTGACGCGCACGAGCGATGGCAATCCCCTCCTCCACCATATTCGATTCCAGCACCGATACCCATGCAGGATCATACGACGGCTCGGAAAGTAGGCGGTTTCGCTCGCGCATCGCATGTTCGTAGCGATGCACACGCGCTGCATGTTCGGGATCGAATGCCAACACCAGACGATCGAGAAATTTACGCCGATTGCTGTCGGTATCGGTAAACAACTGATCCATGGCCGGGATCAGCCAGAGCATGGACACATGGCGCGACAGCTCTTGCTGCGATTTGGCCGGTTTGCCGTCTATCTTAACAATACGTTTCTCTGTGTGCGTGGGTGAGGATTCCCGTCCGGTGGTAATCTCAACCGGTTCTCCGTCCTGATTTATTTCCGCTACCACCCCCCAGCCATCAGGGTGCCCGCTGCGATCAATCTCGGATAAGGATGCACGGCGTAACCCGCGCCCAGGCAGGAGAAACGAAATCGCTTCGAGTATGTTGGTTTTCCCTGCACCGTTGCGCCCCACCAGCACTACGGGCGAAGCGGCCAGATCCAGCTTGAGATGCGAGTAGTTTCGGAAATTATGTAAAGTGAGATGGGAGAGGTGCATATCGGGCTGTCATGCTGAATTTATTTCAGCATCTATTGATAGAGCGATCTTATACAGAATGGATCCTGAAACAAGTTCAGGATGACAAGTGTCACACCCGCATCGGCATGATGACGTAGAGCGCGCCGATATCGGCGGAATCGCGCACCAGCGTTGGAGCGGTGGAGTCGGAGAATACGAATTGCACAGTATCTCCCTCGATCTGCGCCATCATTTCGAGCAGATAGCGCGAGTTGAACCCGATCTCGATCGCATCCGCCGAATAGGTGGCATCCAGCTCTTCGGTCGCGTTGCCATGTTCGGGACTATCCGCCGTCAGCGTCAACTTGCCCTGTTTCACGGCGAGCTTGATACCGCGGGATTTTTCAGAGGAAATGACCGACACGCGATCCACTGCCGAAGTGAAGGCTTTGCCAGCCACTTCCATGATTTTATCATTACCCGAAGGAATCACGCGCTCGTAATCAGGGAAAGTGCCATCAATGAGCTTGGAAACGAGTGTAGCGCTGCCGCAGTTAAAACGGATCTTGCTGTCGGAGAGAGAGACTTCTACTTCCGCACCACCCTCATCCACCAGTTTTTTGAGTTCGCCAATCGCTTTGCGCGGAATGATGACGCCAGGCATACCCGATGCGCCCGCAGGCAGCGGCACTTCGATACGCGCTAAGCGATGGCCGTCGGTTGCAACCGAGCGCAATACATTCAGGCTGCCACTGGTGACTGCATGGAGATAAATGCCGTTCAGATAGTAGCGAGTTTCTTCGGTGGATACCGCAAAGCGGGCTTTCTCGACCAGCGCGTTGCACTGCAATGCCGAAATGGTGAAGCGATGCGGTAGATCGCCCTCGGCCATGACCGGAAAATCCTCCACCGGCAGCGTCGAAAGCGTAAAGCGCGAAGAACTGGCGCGGATCACCACCTTGCCGGAATCGGACATTTTGGTGAGTTCAACCTGCGAGCCATCCGCAATTTTGCGAACAATATCGTAAAATGTATGCGCGGGGACAGTGACCTCTCCCGCCGCCTGCACCGATGCCGGAACCTTCTCGGATATGGCAATATCCATATCGGTGGCCGTCAGGTGCAGTTGATCATTTACCGCTTCCAGCTTCACGTTCGCCAGAATGGGGATGGTACCACGACGCTCCACAACGGATTGCACATGGCCGAGGGCACGCAGTAGCACGGCACGGTCAATGACTAGCTTCATAGCAAAACAGATTCCCCTGTCTTATTATTGGTTGCGGCCAATATAGAGAGCAAAGAAGGATGAGCAAGCGGAAAATGCCACCGTTATTGCCTCACTAAATGGAACTAACTTTGCAGCATTCGGGTGAGCAACTCCACGTCTTGTGCGAATTCGCTGTCCATCGCGGATAGCTCTTCCACTTTCTTTACGGCGTGCATGACGGTCGTATGATCCTTGCCACCGAACTTGCGTCCGATTTCCGGCAGGCTTTTAGTCGTCAGCTTCTTCGCTAGATACATTGCGACCTGACGTGGACGCGCGACCGAACGCGAGCGGCGTGCCGAGTGCATATCCGCAACTTTGATATTGAAGTGGCTCGCCACCTGCTTCTGAATATCCTCGATCGTGATGCGGCGGTCATTGGCGCGCAGGAGATCCTGCAGCACTTCCTGCGTCGCCTCGATGGATACCGGACGACCAATCAGCGTCGCATGTGCCACGACACGGTTCAACGCGCCTTCGAGTTCGCGCACGTTCGAGGTGATTTTATGCGCCAGAAACTCGAGCACCTTCGCAGGCACTTCGATGCCAGGCATTTTCTCGATCTTCGATTGCAGGATGCCCATGCGCAACTCAAAGGACGTGGTGTGAATATCCGCCACCAACCCCCAGCCCAGACGCGAGCGCACGCGTTCTTCGATGCCTTCGAGATCCGATGGCGAGCGATCACCCGAGATCACGAGCTGCTTGTTCTGATCCACCAGCGCGTTGAAGGTGTGGAAGAATTCTTCCTGCGTCGAATCCTTGCCACTGATGAACTGCACATCATCAATCATCAGCACATCCACCGAGCGGAATACTTCCTTGAACTCGATTGCTTCTTTCTGACGCAGCGCGCGGATGAATTGATACATGAATTTTTCCGCCGAAAGATACATGACGCGACGCGCTGGATTGGTGCGGCGAATATGCCAGGCAATCGCGTGCATCAGGTGGGTCTTGCCCAACCCTACGCCACCGTAGAGAAAGAGTGGATTGCAGCCCGGGGCTACGGTCAGCGTTTCGGCCACGCGCCGCGCCGCAGCAAATGCTAGCTCGTTTGGTTTTCCGACGACAAAATTATCAAACGTATAGCGCGGATCGAGCGGTGAACTGAATTGCGGATCCCCTGCTTCGAGCATGGTCGTGCCAGAGGAAAACGCGGCCGCGCGTGATGGTTCTTCCGCAGACACCGAGGGCGCCACCGGAAGCGGTTTCACGCTGTTACCCGTGGCGGACAACACCGATCCCGAACGCACGAGAATATCCACCGCCAGAATCGTATTGTCTTCCATGCGCCAAAACTTGAGAATATCCGCCGCGTAGTGCGAAAGAATCCACTCGCGCATGAAGCGCGTCGGCACGGTGATAATCACCTGAGAACCATGAATCCCATCGAGTGACATGCCCTTGAGCCAATTCTTGAACGTGGCCTCGCCATACGCCGCACGCAAGCGCATCTTCACGCGCTCCCAGCGCTGGTTCATCTGGTGCTCTTCGTTTAACTGCTGCGGGGTTGGTTGATGTGCGTTCTGTACAATCGTATTGTTATTGTTGTTGTAAATCATCGGGTGCCTTGCCTCCATGGTAGTTTTTCGGCCTTCCACCCTGCGGGGCGACCGTATTG
>CAZFOM010000062.1:0-11154 GCA_964520155.1 uncultured Rickettsiales bacterium | reverse complement strand
GTCATACCCAGCGGAATGTAATTTAAGCGCATAAACGGAATGAAATCCGATTTTTCCATCGCGGCAAGAGTCGCATCCACGGTTGGCAATTCTTCGTGGCTGTCCACCCGCGCGCGCCCATGGCCAGGCAAATGCTTGAGCACCGGCAATACGCCGCCATCGGTCAGTCCACGCGCCATTTCGGCTGCTAAAATCGCTACCTGATCCGGATCCGAACCATAGGCACGATCGCCGATGATATCGTGGCAATCTTTGGAAGGTACATCCGCAAGAGGAGCACAATTCACGTTGATCCCTGCCGCTTGCAGTTCCGCCGCGATCAGGCGTGCATTCCAATAGACGGCCGCACGGCTGCGGGAATAAGTACGCCCCGCCGCAATATCTTCGCGCGCTTTTTGCGCAAACATCCCTGCTGCCGGAGCTGAACGCCAGTGCGGCGCCTTAAGGCGCGCTACCCGCCCGCCTTCCTGATCAATCAGGATCAATGCCTTGTCGTGTTTCAAGGTGGACTTGAGATCCGAAACGAGAGCTTTCACCTGCTGTGGGGATTCGCAGTTGCGCGCAAAGAGGATAAAGCCCAGCGGGTTATGCTCAGAAAAAAAGGTGCGCTCCTCAGGTAATAGTTCCTTACCAGCGCATCCAAAAATCACCGCTTTGGGAAAACGATTGGTCATCAGCGCGTCACCAGAAAACAACCCTGCCCGCGTGAGGACAGGCTGCGGCAGAAGGATTGCGCTTCCGAGGTTGCAGCAAAGGGACTCACCTGCAAACGATAAAAAATGCCTTTCGCACCCAGATCCACACGGAAAATACGATGCTCCTTGCCCGAAAACTCAGCAGCAAACTTACGGCGGATCGTGTTCCAGTTGCTATCCGCTTCTTCCTGCGATTTGTATGCACCGAGCTGCACTCGGATATTTCCAGACTTCGGGGTGGTGGTTGAAGTTTCTTTTGGTGCGGCACTCTCCGGCTGCTTCTGCACGACGGGTGGTGCTTGTTCCTTCACGGCGGGCGGCGCTTCCGATTTTTTCGTCTCAACCGGTGGCTCGGGCTGAGTGACGGGTTTTTCCTCAGTCGCGGGTTTCGTATCCGTCTTGGTAACGGAATCAGGATTGAATGGAACTGCTGGAACACGCGTCACGGTCGCGACATCAGTGGCAGGTGGCGCACTCGCTGGGCTTTCAGATGGAACAAACGCGGCAGATCCATCCGTCACGTTCGGGTGTGCTTTTTTATACAGATCTTCATTCATCCATACCTGCGTGCTTGCAGACGTCTCACGGTCAACCGGTTCTTCCGAGGGCGGAAGAATCTGCTCGACTCTCGGCTTCTCCTCTCCTCCGCTGATGGCATTGAATACGGTTTTGTCCTGATGCGGGAATTGCTGGCCACCTCGCTCCTGCGGTATTTCCTTAATCGGCTGAGAATCGGCCTTCACGACTTCGACACCGCTTTCGTCAATCGCCGTATGGGTCGCAGACGTGCCCGAGTTGTAGGCATACCACGCGAGCGCAAAAAAACCCGCCACCGCGAGCACCAACACCAGAACCGACATCCAGCGCATGAAGCGGCTTTCCGGATCGGCTTCCATATTGTCGAGGTCTACTTCATCGAATTCTTTTGCCATAATTCCAGCTACCCTGCCCTGTGTGTTGACCGAACGTATTGGCGTATTAAGTGTTTATCGCATTTCTTCCGCCGGATCCACTCCCAACACCCAAAGTCCGGAAGCAATGACCGCAGCGACCGCGCGCACCAATGCTAGACGGGCAACCGTCTTCTGTAAATCGTCTTTTAGGATAAATCGTAAGGATACATCTTCATTTCCCTTGTTCCAGAATCCGTGGAATGCCGCCGCAACGTCCTGCAGGTAAAATGCCACGCGGTGCGGCTCAAACGCCTGTGCAGCCTGCTCTACCAGACGCGGCCACCCCGCGAGCAGGCGAATGAGATCCAGTTCGGCAGGGCTGGACAGAAGGGATAGCTGACCGGCATTGGGATGTTCCGACAGCGAAACTGCATCCGCCATATCTTCACGCGCCATGCGCAGCACCGATTTGCAGCGCGCATGGGCATATTGCACATAAAACACCGGATTATCCTTGCTCTGTTCGGTCACTTTCGCAAAATCAAAATCCAGTGGTGCGTCATTCTTGCGCGTGAGCATGATGAAGCGGAATACGTCTTTGCCGACTTCCTCGACCACTTCCCTGAGCGTTACAAACGTCCCTGCCCGCTTGGACATTTTCACAGGCTCGCCGTTTCTAAGCAGCTTGACCAACTGGCAGAGTTTCACTTCGACTGCGCATTTCCCATCCGATAACGCCTCGACCACCGCCTTGATACGCTTCACATACCCGCCGTGATCCGCTCCGAATATGTCGATCAGCACATCATGCCCGCGCTTATATTTATCGTAATGGTAGGCAATATCCGGCGCAAAATACGTCCAGCTTCCATCCGATTTCTTAAGGGCACGATCCACATCATCGCCGAACTGGCTCGACTTGAACAAAGTTTGCGGGCGCGGCTCCCAATCCTCGAGTACCTTTCCCTTGGGCGGCTCTAGCACGCCTACATAGACCAATCCTTTATCGCGTAAGACCTCCACCGCTTCTTCCACCCTGCCCGCCTGCGTGATCTCGTGTTCGGAGGCAAATACGTCATGGTGAATGCCAAGCAGGGAGAGATCCTCCCTAATCATCGCCATGAGTGTGCTAACGGCAAATTCCCTCACGATGGGATACCAGACTTCCTTGGGTTTATTCAGCAGTTCTTTGCCATGCGCTTTCGCCAGTCCCTCACCCACGGCCTTGAGATAATCGCCAGGATATAGTCCTGAGGGTATCTCGCCAATTGCCTCACCAAGTGCTTCACGGTAACGTAGCATGACCGAATCGCAGAGCACCTGCACCTGTGCCCCCGCATCGTTCGTATAGTATTCCTTCGTGACGCTATATCCTGCCTTGATGAGCAGCATCGCCGTCGCATCACCCACCACCGCGCCGCGTCCGTGTCCAACGTGCATGGGGCCGGTGGGATTGGCCGACACATATTCCACATTCACCCGCGTGCCTTTGCCAATCGTCGAATTACCAAACGCAACTTGTTCTTTGAGGATGATGGGCAGAATGCCCTGCCATAGCTCGGGCTTGAGCCGCATATTGATAAAGCCTGGCCCAGCGATCTCAACCTGCGCAATGTCGGGTTGGGTTTTCAGTGCAGCAACAACCATCTCGGCAATATCACGAGGTTTTATACCCGCTTTGGAGGCAAGCACCATCGCTACATTGGTTGCAAGATCCCCATGCGCGGCTTCTTTAGGCGGTGAGACTTCCACAGCATCCATTGCCAGCGCGGCGGGGAGTTTGCCCGCCTGTATCAATTGTTCAACTATCGCAAGGATCCGCGCGCGAAATTCCGAAAAGATATTCATCAGCTTTTTTCTTTCATATCAAACAACTTTACATGTTCTTCCATCGCAAAGCGGTCGGTCATGCCGGCGATGAAATCCGCCACCGCCACCGCCGTTTTTGCCGATTTCGGCTTATCCACCCGCATCTGCCACTCCAGCGGCAGGCAGTTAGGTTCGCTTAAGAAAAATGTAAAGAGTTCTTTCACCACCCGCTTGGCCTTGCTCGTCATGCGGTTGACTTTGTAATGGCGATACATGTTCTGCATCAAAAAGGCCTTAAGCGAGGCGACATGTTCTTCCATCTCCGGGGAAAACGCGACCAGTGGCTGCCCGAGCGCGCGAATGTCGGAAACGGTCTGCACCTTGTGTTTGCGGATATTCTCGTTCGTCTGTTTCAGCAGATCATTCGCCATCCGGCTGATCATCCGGCGGATGGATTCATGCACCAGTCGATATTCTTCCAGTCCTGCATATTTCTTCTCCACCTCCGAAAACGCCGAATGCACAAACGGAATGCTGCGGATCTGCTCGAGCGTGAAGAGTTTGGAGCGCAATCCGTCATCAATGTCATGGTTGTTATAGGCAATATCATCCGAAAGAGCAGCTACCTGCGCCTCCGCACTCGCATAGGTGTGGATTTCGAGATCCTGCTGATTCAGATATTCCTTCATCGCGCGCGGGGGATGTTTCACCGGGCCGTTATGCTTGGCAATGCCCTCAAGCGTCTCCCAGGTGAGGTTCAACCCGTCAAACTCCGCATAGCGATGCTCGAGTTTCGTGAGGATGCGAAGCGTCTGTGCGTTGTGATCAAACCCACCGTAATCGAGCATGGCTTCCTGCAATGCGTCCTCACCGGCATGGCCAAAGGGCGTATGCCCCAGATCATGCGCCAACGCGAGCGCCTCGGCCAGATCCTCATTCAAGGCAAGTGACCTGCTGATCGTGCGGGCAAGCTGTGACACCTCAAGGCTATGGGTCAGGCGTGTGCGGTAATGGTCGCCTTCGTGATTGACGAATACCTGTGTCTTATACTCCAGCCTACGAAAGGCCGCCGAGTGGATGATACGGTCGCGATCACGCTGGAATACGCTGCGCGAAGGATCTTCGGATTCCGTATGTAAACGGCCACGGCTACGCTCAGGCTGGCTGGCATAGGTCGCAAGCGACTGCGTATAAGGCTGTAATGCAATTTTTTCCATAGAAATCCGAGTAAAATAGCCAAATAATCGTGGCGAATTCGCGCTATACGATATAGAGTAGGCCTATGGAAAGCACAAATACAACTTCACCATCTGCTTCAGCCCTGCCGGCTGCACCTTTTCAGGTGACGGATAGCGCGTTTGCGCGTATCGGCGTGATTTCCGCGGATGAACCCAGCGGCACCTATTTCCGCGTGGAAGTGCTGGGGGGCGGCTGCTCCGGTTTTCAATATAATTACAAGCTCGATCAATCGCCGATAACGGATGCAGATACGGTGATTGAGCAGGGCGGATGCAAGGTGGTGGTGGACGATGTTTCGATGGGACTGCTTGCAGGATCGCAACTCGACTTTGTCGAGGATCTCGGCAGCGCTGGGTTTGAAATAAAAAACCCCAATGCGAAATCCGGCTGCGGCTGCGGTAATAGTTTCTCTCTGTAATCAATCGCATCCATGAAAATCGCGACCTGGAACGTGAATTCGGTGAAATCGCGGCTGCATCAGCTTTTGCCGTGGCTGAAAGAAACCGCACCTGACATCGCGCTTCTACAAGAGTTGAAATGTACCGAAGATACTTTTCCGGCGATGGAAATCGAGGAACTCGGCTATAATCTCGCGATCTTTGGCCAGAAAACCTATAACGGCGTGGCCATTCTCTCCAAATACCCGCTGGATGACATCAGGCGGGGACTGGATGGCGATCCATCCGATGATCAGGCGCGATATATCGAAGCGGTCGCGAGCGTAAAAGGTACGGCGGCGGTGCGCATCGCGTCAGTTTATGTGCCCAACGGGCAATCCCCCGACTCTGACAAATTTTCCTATAAATTACGCTTTATGGAACGGCTTTCGATGCATCTCGAGAATCTGAAAACCTATGGTGAAATTACAGTCATCGGCGGGGACTATAACATAGCACCTTATGCGCTCGATGTGTGTGATCCTGAAAAATGGGACGGTCATGTGTGTTATCACCCGAAAGAGCGGGCGCTACTGCGCGCCATTCTCCATCAGGGCTGGTATGATTCATACCGCACGCTTCATCCGAACGAAAAAGCCTTTAGCTGGTGGGATTACCGCGATGCGTCGTTTGATCGCGATGCAGGTTTGCGGATTGATCATCTCCTGCTTTCACCACAAGCAGCCGATCTTCTCAAAAGCTGTGAGATTCAAAAAAATCTCCGTGCGCAGGATAAACCTTCCGACCATGTGCCAGTACTATGCGAGCTAGCGCTGAACACCTGAGTTTTTGGGATGGGGTAATCCCGTAGGTGTTTTAGGAGGCTTTGGCGGCGCCTCTTCATCACGAATAATATAGTCTCTTTCCACCCATTTTTCTTTGCTATATTTGTTTAGAAATGGGTTGCATACCTCGTTGCGCCAATCCTCTACAGATTTTAGATGACTGACGGGTATCGTCAAAATGGCCGTGCCGTATTTCACACGCCCCATTTCATCTGTGCGAATTGCGGTTGAATCGATCACACCGATGTGGCTGATACCCTTCCCCTGCAATTGTTTGGGCAGCGTAATGCTGCCGACATGCGAGCCGTCTTTCTCATCCACAAAACTTAGCGCGAACAACCCGTTGCGTTCGGCGGGTATAACCTTGCGCCCCACTAGTACATCCTTGCTGATGGCCAACGTATCCTCACCTCCGGAGGATTGAATGGTGACATTGCCCAGATCGCGATATAGCGCCCGCACCTCATTCGTGCCCTTTCCCATATCGAGAAATAGTCCACCTTTTTCTGGCAAGGTTACGGTATCATGACCGCCGTAAGTCTGAATTTCTCTGACACCACCTTCCACAAAACAGATAGGAATCTTCCGATACGTCTTCTGGTTATCTGTTGAGGAAAGTGTCGCTTCTCCACAATAGCCTCTGTTGGCATCAATGATGTTTCTCCAACTCAACAAATCTGTTTTTAAGGACTTTCCAGCGCCATTTAATTTACCGGATGTGCCAGAGTGATAAATGCTAAGCGGTGGTAGAACCTGACCTGCTTCAGGATTGATAGATGCCGCGTATTCTCTGAATGCTTCGACATCGTAACCACTTTTCCATTCTGAAAGTGCCGGCGGGTTAGGCATGAAATTGCGAAGATATAAATCCATAGGCCCTACCCATTCGGGGCTGGTGTGTGTATTCGCCGATTCATACGCAACCTGTTTCAGCTTGCTGTAGGACATGATACTGTGATGATCCGATCGAAGTTGTTCGGGTGTTGTGAAATTACGCAGGGATAGTTTTGGGACACTGAATCCATCATGCGGGTGACGAAGCCCGAGCGTATGACCAAATTCGTGTTCAAAATCCGCTAGCCGTTGATCGTGATTTGGCTTGTCAGGTTCTCCCTCTTTACGAATGGTATAACTTTCCGGCTCGGTATTGACTATAATGAAGGTTTTATGAGGGCTGTTTGTGAATTGTTGAGGGGGTAGGTCTGCAAATGCCGATGTATTCTGATGACCATTTTTGTATCCCATGACATCCACATTTGGCATATCGTCACGCGCTTGATTGATGGAAACGCGAAGTTTCATGCCAAAACGACTTTCAAAATACTGCGCATATTTCTTAAGCATTTCTACATAATCGTCATCCAGCTTTACAAAAGCCTGTTCCAGCGTTTGATTGCCTATGCACTTTGTATTGCCATTTGCGTCTATTCCAGCCTCTCTACAATCGGCCTGCTCTGCTTTACTTTTGATGTGGGAGGAAACACGCGTGACATCCGTCACCACGTTCAGATTAATTTCCTTCATGTCTTTTGTGGGAGTTCCCTTAGGCCACAAATTGTAAAATGCTGGCCTGCCATCCAAACCAAACATCATGATTGCCTCGATCTGATCGCCGATAAAATTACGATCATCGAGTGGATCACTTTCACGTTTAGGCAGCGGGGTGTTCGGTCGCTGTATGGGCATTTCCATTCCAAAAAACTCTTTTCCCGCCAATACAGTATAGGCAGACTTCCCCGATCCATCTTTCCGGAACTTGTCGGCACCGTGTTGAACCAGATATTCCGCAATTTCTCGGTGATTTAACATCGCAGCATAATGGAGTGGGGTCTGCCCTTCGTCATTGACTGCATTTACATCTACTCCACGACGGATCAATGCTTTGACTGACTCCAAATTCTGGCCAAGCACACTGTAATGAAGCAAGGAGGCACCCTCTTTATCGACAGCGATTATCAACTCAGGATACTTTCGTGTCATCTCGTCGCGCAGAACTTGAAAAGACTTACGCTGTTTCGGATCGGAGATAGCCTCATCTTTTTCTGCATACAATAATTGTAAAAGATTAGCGCCATATGGGTTAAGATCATTCGTATCTGCTCCCGCTTTCACTAAGAAACGGATAGACTCAACATCATGCACCTTTATCGCCGCAGACAAAGGGGTGTTTTGATTGGCATTTTTACGGTTTACATCTGCTCCTGCACGTATCAGCGTATGTAGAAATTCCTGATGTCCCTTTCGCTCTGGATTGCTAAGAAAAAGCGTATGTAATGCTGTATGTCCCAATCCATTCATCGTATTTGCCGCCGCCCCGCTCTGCAATAGTATTTGCGCCAATGCGTATTGGCCGTTCATCACTGCTAACGTAAGAGGGGTATGACCACTCAACTTTATGGACTCAATTGGGGGGCGATGTGCACTTGACAGAATTTTTCTAAGCAGCGGTTCGGAGCCTAGTTCGATCGCTGTATGCAACGGTGTGGTGATAAATGAGAGTGTGCCGTCACTTTCAAAACTTGAACTTGCCCCTGCCTCCAAAAGCATAAGCGCAGCGGCCGCATTTTTTTCCTTCATGGCTTTGGTGAAGGGACTCGGCGTATCTTTCTGCCCATTCGGGGCTGCGCCATGCTCTAATAACCACTTCACGGCTTCATTCTGTTCTTTTTCCAACGCGAAATGCAAAGGAGACAGGCCATCGGAATTTGCCACCCCATTTACCGATGCTCCTCGATCCAGTAGAAACTGCATCAGTTGGGTATTGCCGCTCGCTGCCGCAGCTCCCATGGGCGTAAGCCCAGAGTCATTGCCACTTTGCGCATTGACGTCAAAACCTTTCCCAATGAGCGCGGCCACATAATCCGTGTGCCCGTGAAAAGCAGCAACCGACATGAGCGAAGGAAGGTTCTTGGACAGAAACTCGTCCTGCTTCTTCTCCTTATGCTTCTGGATCAGCCACTCGGTAAATGTCATGTCACCGTACTTTGCAGACCACAACAGCGGATTTGCATCCTCTTTTTCTGCCGTCATGTCCGCGCCATATTCGATCACACGCTTTGCTGCTTCGATATCGCCTTTTTCAAGCGCTTCAAACATGGCTTTCGTGAGCACATTCTTCGAGGCTTCGAGTTCTTTGGAATTGCTCTTGAGGGGATCATCAGGAATCCCCGAAATTTGGGCTGAGGGATTCACAGGGTTCTGCGCCGTCGCCGGCAGGGACAACGAAGCACCCAACATTAATTTGCGAATCAAGGAATTGTCCAAAATGCCCATAGTCTGCTGTATCCCAAGCAGATTCTAGCAAATCCCTGTTAAGAACGTATTAAGGCGGCGCGAATAAAAATGGATAAAAGACAGGATGTTAAGAAATTTCAGCGGCAACCACGCGGTTCCTACCACCGTGTTTGGCTTTATAGAGCGCCTCATCTGCACGCTTGAGGATGGCGGCACCGGAATCCCCCATCTCGTTGAGGTATGACACGCCGATACTGACGGTCTTTTTCAAAATGCCAACGGCATGAGACACTTTGAACTCATTATTCTCTACGGTTTTGCGAATACGATCCGCCACATCCTGCGCTTGCTGGAAATCGGTTTCCGGCATGAGAATCACAAATTCCTCTCCACCGAAACGGGCTGCAAGGTCAGCGCTACGAACCGATTTCAGGATTATCTCGGAAAGCTGTTTGAGCACTTCATCTCCGACATCATGCCCATAAGTATCATTGACGGATTTGAAGTGATCCATATCCATGATCATGAGCGACAGCGGTTTATTATTGTTCAGCGCGTGACGTACCATGTTGTCAAGGTGGGTATTGAGATAGCCCTTGTTATACAGCCCCGTCAGCGAGTCCGTAATCGCCTTGTTGATGGTCTGCTGATAGCTGGATTTCAACTGATCCTGATATTTCTTGCGACGGATCTGGGTTTTGATACGCGCCTGCATTTCATTGGAATCAATCGGCAGGATCACATAGTCGTTGATGCCCAGCTCCAAACCTTTCAACATCGCACGCTGATCATCTTCATCTACCAGAATCAGAACTGGCACGTTGCGGATTTCTTCATGGCTTTTGAAATGCGCTGCGAGACGAAGCCCGTCCGTATCAGCAAGCTGCGTGCTGATGACGATCAGATCAAACCCACCGTTGATTGCCACGTTATTGGATGTTTCAGGCCTTGAGATGCCTTCCACCGTGTAGGATTTACTAAGTGTTTCGGTAATTTTTTTAAGCTGCACCACATCGTCATCAATCACGAGGATCTTGGCGCCAGAAACGTCGGATGTGAAAGTATTTTGCCCTTCCTCTACCACCCCCATCTGCATTCCGGTTTGATCGCGCAGACGCAACTCATCCAGCAGCACCTTGATACGCACAAGAGATTTGACGCGCGCCAGCAACGCAATATCGTTGATCGGTTTGGTAAGAAAATCATCGGCGCCTGCATCCAGCCCCCGCACGCGATCTGCGGGTTCACTGAGCGCCGTCACCATCACCACGGGAATATGTGAGATCTCATAAATCTCTTTCATCTTGCGACAGGTTTCAAACCCGTCCATGCCTGGCATCATTACATCAAGAAGAATGAGATCCGGCTTATGTTTTTTAGCTTGTTCGATCGCCTCAAAGCCGTCCTTGGCCGTGATTACATCGTAGTACTCGTTCGTGAGCTTGGCTTCGAGCAACTTCACGTTTGCTGGTACATCATCCACCACTAAAATGACTGCTGGCATACGTTACTCGCTATTGCGCCACGAATTTTTTGATGGTGTCGAGAAATGTGCCAATAGAAATCGGCTTGGATAGATACGCCTGGCACCCTGCGCGAAGGATTTTTTCTTCATCGTCCTTCATCGCAAATGCGGTGACGGCGATAATGGGAATATCACTGGTTTCTTTGTCTGCCTTCATGCGTTTGGTGATATCCAGCCCCGAAACTTCGGGAAGCTGAATATCCATCAGAATCAGATCGGGATGTTTGGTTCTCGCGATATGCATGGCTTCGTTGCCATCCTTGGTTTCAAAGGTCTCGAAATCATGCGCCTCGAGCAAGTCGCGAAACAATTTCAGATTCAGTTCATTATCTTCGACAATGAGGATGCGTTTTTTCATGGAGTAAACAGCCTGAATACTTGGTGCGAAGAACGGCTAACGCGAGTGCGCCACCCACTTCTTCTATCATTCATAGCACGACAAATGTTAATAAAATCTTACTACAAACCGGCAAAATCAAAAGGTTAAATCGTTAACCTTTTTTGCACCAATTCTTCGACAATCTCGGGATTGAGTAG
>CAZFOM010000061.1:9609-11284 GCA_964520155.1 uncultured Rickettsiales bacterium | reverse complement strand
TCGCTCCCTTTCTCGCTTTTCAGAGAATTCTCGGACACTGAGTCCGAAGTGGTGCTCGCGGCCGGAATCGAACCGGCACGGGAGGATAAGTCCCGACGGATTTTAAGTCCGTTGCGTCTACCAGTTCCGCCACGCGAGCAAAGCATTAAAACAACAATCTGGTATTGCGGCATATAAAACGCGTGGTTTCAAGAATGCAATGCAATTGTGAAGACGCGATGCGCGAGATGTGTGTAAGCACATCTTTTTTGTTGCGCAACCCGATACAATGTTGAATAAAAGATGGAAATTGCACCAAAAAGGGAGGCTCCTTTGCAAAAACTGTTCACCATCGCCGTGATTTCGTTCATCGCTCTTTCTGCTGCATCTGCTCAGGCGGAGCAACGCTGGCCGAACTGGTATCTCGGTCTTTCCGGATCGTTATCATGGCTGCCGGATGCTGATATTGATGGCCCTGGCATCAATGCCGAAGTCGCATACAATACCGGCTGGGGTGCAGGCGCTTCAATCGGCTACATGCCGAACGCGGATATTCCGTTCTTTAACCGTATGCGTTACGAACTCGAAGTGTATTATCGCTCGGCTGATATTGATCGATGTCAGGGTGTGGCAGCCACCGGCTTTGATAACGTGAACTCGATCACCTATATGGCCAATGCGATTTATGATTTCGACACTGGAACGCAGTTTGTGCCGTATCTGGGTGCAGGTGTTGGCATGAGCAACGTCGAATTCGGCAGCGATGAGGATATGGTGTTTTCCTACCAGTTTATAACTGGCATCGGCTATGAACCGACGCTGATCCCAAACACCGTATGGTCGATCGGATACCGCTATTTTGGCACTGAAGACGCCAACATCTCCGCTGCGCCTGTGCGCTTCAAGCTCGAGCACAATGCGCACAATGTGGAAGCCGGACTGCGCATGAAGTTTTAACCATACGGCATATACTTGAAAAAAAAGGCGCCACTTGGGCGCCTTTTTTTATAATGGCTCCTAGGCCGTGTCGAAATTTACGCTAGGCCGAAAGCGAAAACACTGATTTTCGAGAACCTCACCGCAGCGTACGTAAAAGTACGTGAGGAGAGGCAGCGCAGAAAACAGTGTTTGCAGCACGGCATAGTAGTAAATGTCGATACGACCTAAGAGTCTTCCACTGGCTCGCCACCCTTACCCAGAATCATGCGATACACCGCATCATAGGCCGCATCTATCTTTTCCTTGTCCGTGCCGCGTACCACAAGGCTTGTACCCAGTTTTTGCGCGCGCACGAACGGGTAGCTGCCGATATCCACATCGGTATGGCTGAGTGCTATCTCGGTGAGATCTTCCGCGATCACACCTTCGGCGAGGTACGCGCTTACCGTGCGCGACTGAATCGGAACCCCGCCTTGCAACTCAACGCGAATCTGGTCAAACATGGCTTGCAGGATGCTCGGCACACCTGCCATCACATACACATTTTCCATGCGAAACCCGGGCGCGGTGCTCACCGGATTGTGAATAAGCGTGGCACCCTCTGGCACATCCGCCATCTTGAGGCGTGCCGGCGTCAGGTTATCCTCTCCATAATGCTTGCGTAGCAATTCCTCGGCTTCTGCGTGACGCACCACTTTCTTGCCAAAGGCTTTGGCAATACACGCGGTGGTGATGTCATCGTGCGTGGGGCCAATAC
>CAZFOM010000061.1:0-9599 GCA_964520155.1 uncultured Rickettsiales bacterium | reverse complement strand
GGCCAATACCGCCCGAGGTCAGCACATAGGTGTATTTGCGCCGGCACTCATTCACCGCAGCCACAATCACTTCTTCTATATCTGGAATCACCCGCGCTTCGGCAAGCACGATACCGCGCTGGGCACATTGCTGCGCCACCCAATGGAGATTCTTATCCTGCGTCCTTCCGGAGAGGATTTCATTGCCGATCACCAGCATACAGGCTGAGGGTTGCGCCATGATTTTTAGCTTTATTTGTGAAGAGGTGCCGCTAGGATACGGGGCATTTCAAACGAGTCAAATACATGTTTTCAGACGATCATCGTACCATCAAAATTCATCCGGCAAGCCATTTCGAGCCGATGCGCAAAGCCGGAACACTGGCCGCCGAAGTGCTCGATTACATCACCGACCATGTGAAACCAGGCGTCACCACGCTTGCACTCAACGATGTATGCCATGCCATGATTCTCGATCGCGGTGCGATCCCTGCCCCGTTGGGTTATCGTGGCTATCCCAAATCCATCTGCACCTCGGTCAACCATGTGGTGTGTCACGGTATTCCCGATGAAAAACCGCTCAAAGACGGCGATATTGTCAACATCGACGTCACCGTAATTGTGGATGGCTGGCATGGCGATTCAAGCCGCATTTACTGGGTAGGCGAACCACCGATCAAGGCCAAGCGCCTCACACAGATCACTTATGAAGCGTTGATGAAGGGATTGGAACAGGTGAAGCCGGGTAACACGTTTGGTGATATCGGGCACGCGATCCAGACTTACGCCGAAGCGCATCAGTATTCGGTGGTGCGGGATTATTGCGGGCATGGCATCGGCAAGGTGTTTCATGATGCTCCCAATGTGCTGCATTATGGCAGCCCGAAAACCGGCCCCGTCATTCAGGAAGGCATGTTTTTTACGGTGGAACCGATGGTGAATGCGGGAACGTACCATACGAAGCTGAACGAAAAAGACGGCTGGACGGTGACGACCAAAGATCGTTCACTCTCGGCGCAATTTGAGCACACGGTCGGTGTTACAAAAGATGGCGTGGAGATTTTCACGGCTTCTCCCAAAGGTTATCACTGCCCACCTTATGCCTGAAAATATGCTGATTAATGAACATTATAAAGGTCATCGCGCGCGGCTGCGCGAGCGGTTTCTGAAGTCGGGCGCAAACGCGCTGGCTGACTACGAGTTACTGGAAATGATCCTGTTTGCGGCGCACCCCCGAGGCGATGTCAAGCCGCTGGCAAAAACCCTGATCAAAACCTTCGGTTCTTTTGCGGGTGTGCTGCGTGCCGATGTGGAGGCACTGCGTAAAGTGGAACAGGTCGGAGAAGCTGCGATTGCAGCATTGAAAACCGTCCATGCCGCCGCGCAAGCGATGTTAAAGGAGGAATTGCAGGATCGCCCGATCATTCAATCCTGGACATCATTGCTGGATTATTGCCGGCTGGCGATGGGACACCGCAAGGAAGAAGAATTCCGACTGCTGTTTTTGAACCATAAGCACGCGCTCATTCTTGACGAGGTACAGAATGTCGGTACCATCAACCATACGCCGGTCTATCCGCGTGAAGTAGTAAAACGCGCACTTGAGCTGGGTGCCGCTTCGATCATACTGGTGCATAATCATCCCAGTGGCGATGTGAAGCCGAGCAAAGACGATATTGATATCACGCGGCAGATCATCACCGCGGCGCATCCCTTAGGCATCAGGGTGCATGATCATATTATCGTGGGTGCCAAGGATACCTACTCGTTCAAGAGTAACGGCCTCATCTAAGATTCTTATTAATAGTGTTTTGATTGAGAATGCCCAAGTTATTGTTACTGGTTTTTATGCTGTCATACCGGCGTAGGCCGGTATCCATGCCCATCAAAATAGTCAGAACTTGCTAGATGGATCCCGCCCTCCGGCGGGATGACCCTTGAAGGATGGGGTATTAAAACAAAAGACTATAATTCACATTATCTAAGCAGACTTTGCTTTCGTCTTTCCCGACCATTCTTCGAGATAGCTGTCCTGCAGATAGCGCCGCCGCAGTTTTCCAGACGCAGTAAGCGGCATTTTCTCAATAATCACCACATCATGCACACGCGCAAGCTGCGGGTTGTGATGCTTGATCGCTTCGCGGATCGGTGCCTTGAACGCATCCGCAGATGCATTCACCGCCGCGTCCTTGGTGATGTAAATCACCAGCCAGTCCTCGCCGCCTTCGGGCGGGCGCACCGCCACCGCCGCCACCTCACGCACACCGACGATAGCAGCACTCTTGATGTAATTTTCCAGATCAAGCGAGCTGGTTTTGATCCCGTTCAGGTTAATCCCATCATCCGCGCGGCCATTGGAGGTGATGAACCCGTTGGGATGATGCACCACCAGATCCCCATGCTCACGCAGCAGATATCCCTCCTGCGTTTTCATGCCCTGACCGAAGTATTTTTCGCGATGGTTGAAGTTCAAAAGCTCCGTGGAAAGTCCCATCGGCGGGCATTCGTTATTGCCGTTTCTCATGGCGATAAACACCTCGCCTTTTTGTGCAAGTGAGGGTTCACCGTTCCATGCCACCATATCCGTGCCAAGCGTGGGCGTGGTGAAGCACGAGGGGGCGGCAGGATGCAGAAAAGTGCATTGCAGATATCCGCCGCCGATTTCCGTGCCGCCCATATATTCAAAGCACGGTGCATAGCCTTTTACGCGGGACATCAGATAGAAATAATTGGTGGGGTTTGAGGGCGATCCGGTAGAGCTGAAACAACGGATGGACGACCAGTCGCAGCCTTTCGTGGCATCACTCTTTTCCCAGCCCTCGGAAAGTGTCGGCACCAATCCCAGCATGGTCACTTTTGTACGTTCGACGAATTTCGCAAATTCCGCAGACACTACGTTGCCGTCAAAAATAGCCATCGCAGCACGATTGACGAACGCACCGAAAATAGCGAAGGATCCCATCATCCATCCTAAATTCGTCGGCCAGCACAACACGTCGCCCTGCCGTATATCATGGTGAAAATGCGCATCCATCGCGCTTTTGATCGCCGTGTGCGGTTTCCACGGAATCGCCTTGGGCGGTTTAGGTTTTTCGCCATCCTTCTCTTTGGGACTGGAGGTGGAGGAAGAAAAAATCACATTGATGTAGCTTTCAGACGGCAACGCGACCGATATAAACTTCTCATTTCCTTTAGACAGAAAATTAGCAAATAACGTATCCTGCGGGCGTTTCAGCGTAAATGCAGGATCATTCGTCACCACAATCGCAGGCGGGCAGAGTTTGGCTTCGATCACGACCGGATAGAGCGGAAACGGTTTCTGCGCCGATCCGGTGACATCCTGCGTGAACACGGCTTTTACCGGTGCTGCTGCTTCAAGACGAATATCTATGTCCATCGCCTTGAAACTATCGGCGAGCGATATGACCGTGCCACCCATCTTGAGAATGCCGAGATAGATCGCTACCGCTTCGATATTGAACGGCATATCAATCGCCAGCCGATCCTGCGCGGTAAATCCTCGCGCCACCAATGCGCTCGCCACGCGGTTGGCAAAGCGGTCGAGTTCCGCAAAGGTGACGGTTTTGATTTCGTCTATCCCTTCGCGCTGATAATAAATAGCGATGGCGTTAGGATCTGCCTGAAAGCAGCTATCGGATATATTCAGGCTTGCGCCCACCAACCATTTTGGAAACGTGGGATCGCTTGTGTCCACGATATTTTCAGTCGTCGGCTCATACGCATTCTTGAAGCGAATACCCAGACGCCTTACGACATCCACCCAGAAAGATCGTCCCTGCGTAATCGAGTAATCGTAACATTGCGAATAATCGGTAAAGCCTTTCTCCTGCATGTAACGCCAGAGATGGGTGGATTTTTTCTGGGTTTCCGTCGCGTTCCAGATAGGGCGCGGGCCATGTTGTGCATCCCAGCCTTCAAACGCCAGATCACACAGCAGACGATGCAGTGACATCGGATGCTCAGGCATAAGTATGGTGCTGCGAATCTGCGTCCAGCGTCCTTCCATGGTTTTTTCAGACGCGAAGATAGCCGATACTGCGCGCAGTATGTTGCTGGCCTGATCATCTGGTAATCCGCAATTCTTGAGGGCTTCGAGGGAAAGCTGCATGGTAAAACTTCCAGCAATAGATTTTTCTTATCGCCACAGTAGTCAAAAAAATGGGCGGCTCAAAGTGTTTTCAAGCCGCCCGTAGTCAAGTGAGAGAACTTCACCCTAATGGGTGTCTCAATTCATTGCAAGAGAAATTAATAATGATTCGCATTTGCAATAATTCTTATGCGATGCAGGTTTGATTGTGCTAGACTGCTATGTATGAATTTTTGAGGAGATTTTATGCCTGTCATTAGCCTAAAAAACATGAACAATCCTGACCTAAAAACCGGTCTGGAGAAAAAACAACGCCAAGCGATCGCCGAGATTGTTTCGGTGCTGCTTGCCGATACTTACACACTGCAACTCAAGACGCAGTATTATCATTGGAATGTGACCGGCCCCTTCTTCGGTTCGCTGCACGAACTATTCGGCAAGCAATATGATCAGCTATCGCTGGCAGTGGATGAAATCGCTGAACGCATCCGCTCGGTGGGGTTTGCAAGCCCAGGAACGTACCGCGAATTTTCTGAGCTTTCCAACATCAAGGAAGATAAATCGCTACCCGATAGTTATCAGGCGATGATCAAAAACCTTGTCGAAGGACATGAAACCGTTATCCGCTATCTGCGCGACAACATTGCCGAACTACAAAAACACGGTGACGAAGCCTCCGCCGATATGTTCATCGGACGGCTTGAGGAACACGAAAAAACTGCCTGGATGCTTCGGAGTCATCTGACGAAGTAAACACTCACCTACTTTGCCGACCCACCTTTGCTTCAGTTTATGAGGAAGGGGCGAGCTTCTTCTTTACCCTCCCCCTGCCCCCTCCCCTCAAGGGAGGGGGAATAATCAACCCCGCTGCAAGCAGCGGGGTATTTGTCATCGCGAGGCCTTTAGGCCGTGGCGATCCAGAACAAAAGATGGCTAGAGAAAAAGGTGGATTGCTTCGCTACGCTCGCAATGACGCCGCAAGCGGCGGGGAATACAACCCTGAGTGAGATTAAAAAAGGCTTACCCTCCCCTCGAGTGAGGCGAGGAAATGAACTACGCCGCTTTCCTTAGCTCTAGGCGCTGGAATATCACGGTGAGCGCGTCCACCAGTTCGTTGATCATGGCATCCGTGTGCATGGGGCCTGGTGTGATGCGCAGACGCTCGGTTCCGCGCGGCACGGTCGGGAAGTTGATGGGCTGCACATAGATATTGAAATCCTTAAGCAGCATGTCGGAGGCGAGCTTGCACTGCACCGGATCACCAATCAACACCGGAACAATGTGTGTGACGCTAGGCAGCATCGGAATCGCGCGATCCGAGAGCGCTTTTTTCACCTTAGCGACATTCAGGCGCTGGCGAGTGCGCTCATCGTCCGAGTACATCAAGTGTGTGATACTGGCAAGCGCACCTGCGGCAAGAGCGGGTGGCATCGCGGTGGTAAAAATAAATCCTGGGGCATACGAACGGATCGCGTCCACCAGCGCATGTGATCCAGTGATATACCCCCCCATCACACCATAGGCTTTGCCAAGCGTTCCCTGAATCACCGTCAGGCGCTCCATTTGCCCTTCCCGTTCAGCGACCCCCGCGCCGTGCGCACCATACATACCCACCGCATGGACTTCATCGATATAGGTCATGGCGTTATATTGATCCGCTAGATCGCAGACCTCTTTAATGGGGCCAACATCGCCATCCATGGAATAGACGGATTCAAAGGCAATCAGTTTCGGGCGATCCAGCGGCACCTGCTTTAGCAGGAACTCTAGGTGCTCCACATCATTGTGGCGGAATACGACTTTCTCGCATTTGCTGGAGCGCAAGCCCTGAATCATCGAGGCGTGGTTCAACGTGTCAGAAAAAACGATGATGTTGGGAATCAACTGGGTGAGAATGCACAGGCTTGCCTCGTTAGACACATAGCCGGACGTGAATACGAGTGCGGATTCCTTGTGATGCAATTTGGCGAGCAGCTTTTCGAGTTCGACGATGTAATGATGGGTGCCGGAGATATTGCGCGTTCCCCCTGCCCCTGCGCCTGCGCGGTTGATCGCTTCAGTCATCGCCTGAAGCACTCTCGGATGCTGCCCCATGCCCAGATAGTCGTTCGAGCACCATACCGTCACATCCTTGCCGGTGACATGGCTGCGCGCGATGGGAAATGCACCGACCTTGCGTTCGAGGTCATTAAAAATGCGGTAGCGTCCTTCTTGCTTTACCTTCTGTACGGCTTGTTTGAAGAAGCCCTCATAATCCAGCATTTTATCGTCTCACTTGCGTTTATTTTATTCTTTTTGTTCATTCGTTTTTACATACACGACAGCTAACTTACCCTCAAAGGCTTTTTTCCAGCCTTGACGCCCGTCAAAGTATGCAAGCATTGTAGCATCCTGCTTAGGCCACAACACGGCGCCGATATTATAGGTTTTTAGGGCTTCTGTCCAATCCCGCGTATGGTACATCCGCGCCTGAATCTCAAATAAAGACAACGGATAAGCACTCCCTGCCCGCCCATCAATATAGGGACGCACCCGACCTCTCGTCTGGTAAATAATAAAGCTGCCATAGTTCCAGTGATTGATCAGATTCTTGTCGCGATAGTGATTCTCAATAAACGCGATTTCCTCTTTCGGCCACAGCGAGTCGGGCAAATTCGCTGCGTGCGGAAAACGATATTCCATCAGCGATTTGACGATCACTGCTGCGAGCAACAGTAGAAACACCACGCGGATATGGCGCAGGCGGTAGGTAGAAAACGCATCATCTTGCGCACGAATGAAGGCAGAAAGCCCCAAGGCCATGAGTGGCATAGACCACACAACAAACATGGAAATATAGCGGATCTGAAACCACGCCATCACATACAGCAACAGCGCCAGCGCCAGAACCGGCGGATGCCACTGGCGGCTGCGGATAAGCCCGACCAGCGCTACCGGAAATAACACGAGATATAAGAGCGCCGGTATATCCGAACCCCACCGTACCCGCTCCCACACCGGCATCCACTCGCTGATGCCCTGTTGCGACTCGCTGGTAAGTAGGCCAAACACCATCACAAACGCATCGAAATGCAAAGGATTCGAGGCAGCAATCGCAAGCACGCTGATCAACGCCATGGAAGCAAAGCGGATTGAAACGTTGCGGCGACCGGATATCCACGCGTCTATGGCGTAGAACAGGAACAACACAACTCCGAGAACGAATCCTCCATGCAGGTTGCTCCATGAAATAATGTATAGCATCAGGAGCATATTTGTTGTGGCGAAACGTTGGATGCTTTGAGCGCGCACCAGAAAGAACTGAAACAATGCGAGCGAAAACAGCGTCACCACCTGCGGCGCAACCGATAAAAACACATCGGGAGGGGAAAACTGAACATAGGCAATGCCGCCAAGCAGGCTTACTGCAATAACCATAAGGCCGCACGCGCCCATCCTAAGCGCGGTTGCACTCTGAAACCAGACGATCCCTGCCCCCATTATGGCGGTCAACACCAACAGCGCTTCCAATCCGCCTTTGGTATAGAGCCACGCTGCCGAAATATCCCATCCCCAGGAAAGCAGCACCCACGGCGTATCACCCGCTGTGTGCGACCATGGATCAGTCGCAGGAATTTTTCCTGATGAGAGCATCCATTGCCCCGCTGCTAGATGCCAGCCAATATCGTTATGATAGAGAAACAGCGGAGAGATAAATGTGTAATAAAGCAGGAACAGTAGCGCTAGAAAAAGTGGCAGAGCCAGAACGTAGCGGCGGTTCATGGCATCACGCCGACCGGCTTACTCAGTGGTTTCAGCATCCGTGAGGGTTGTGGCGCGTAACGCAGCAGAAACACGATTTTGAGGCAGAATCCCATCAGCAGAATAGCATTGGCTTGATGCATAACCGCCAGTGAAATGGGCACGACCAGAAGCAGCGTGAACACGCCGAGCATGAACTGCGCAATGAAACAGGCAACGATCGCATAATACCAGGTGGCATATTGCGGGTATTGTTTCAATCCCTGCCAGCAGAATGCGATGATCGCGGCGCTGAGCAGATACGCCATAATGCGGTGATTATACTGCACCATGGTAATGTTCTGCACAAAGTTCGACCACATTGGCAACTGCGCCCACAGCCCATCGGGCACAAATCGTCCGTCCATCAGCGGGAAGGTGTTGTAGGTCAAGCCTGCGTCATTGCCCGCCACCAATGCACCAAGCAAAATCTGGATATACACCATCACGCAGATCGCCACCGCAAACCCATAATGGTGTGCGTGATGGCGGATGGGATTCTTTTTAAGTGTGTCCTCCACGCGCACTTTGAAACACGTCCATAGCAGCAACATAAAAATGATTGTCGCAAGTCCCAGATGGAACATCAGCTTCACCGGACTGACCCACGGGTTATCCTGCAAGCCGCTTTTGACCATGAGCCAGCCAACCAATCCTTGCAATCCGCCAAGCGCGAAAATACCCAGCAGGCGAAACGCAAAGGGCTTGGAAAATGCGCGGCGAGCCGCGAAATACACGAACGGCAACAGGAAGGCAAACCCCAGCACGCGCCCCAGTAGGCGGTGAATATACTCCAGCCAGAAAATGCCTTTGAATTCCTCAATCGTCATGCCTTTATTGACGAGCTGGTACTGGGGCGAGCTGCGATACTTCTCCAGCTCCGCTTGCCAATCAGCATCGGTGATCGGGGGAATGGCACCCGTTACCGGACGCCAGTCCACGATCGAAAGACCGGATTCCGTGAGCCGGGTTAAACCGCCCACCCATACCATGCAAAATACCAAAAACGTACACGCTACGAGCCATACCCAAACCGACTGGCGATACGCAGGTGCAACAAGAGATGCGGACATGGATTAATCCATTGACTGATATACAGCGGGGTATATAGAGCAGTTCGCATGAATTCTCCAGTCTATTCTCTACCCCTTCCCGAAACCGTCCGCAGCCGGCTTTCACAAGGCTGGCTGCTGCTTGGAACCGGCGCGCTGGCACTGGCCGGACTGTTTGCCGGACTGCTGGTGCACGCGCAGCGCAAAGGCGATGAACCGCTGTTTTTCATGTCGCTCGTGATCCATGTGGATCTGTCGGTACTGGTCTGGTTCATGGCGTTTGCAAGCCTCTTGTGGTATCTCTTTGCGCACACTCGCATCATCCCGTTTCTAAACGGCAGCGCCTTTTGGTGTTTTCTGCTTGGCACACTCTGCCTGCCTCTTGCAGCCTTTGTGGGCGAAGGCGAACCCTACATGAATAATTATATTCCCATTATCACCCGACCGATTTTTCTGCTCGGGTTATCGTTGATTTTTGCAGCACTGATTCTGACGCTGCTATCGGTTTTCCTCGCGCCCGAAACACACCGCATCACCGCGCATGACATGTTGATTGTGCAAACCGGCGAATCGGTGCAGCGGTTTGGGTTACTCTGCGCGGCGCTGATCACCCTTCTCTCGCTCGTGGGCGTGGGTTGGGCGTATCACCTGATTCCGTCCGTGATTGAGGGCGAACAATA
>CAZFOM010000060.1:0-11366 GCA_964520155.1 uncultured Rickettsiales bacterium | reverse complement strand
AAATCTGCGAGCAGGTTCTTGCCGATGCGGATTTGAGGAAAGAAGACATCAAGGGCATTGTCATGGTGGGCGGTTCGACCCGTATCCCGCTGGTGCGCGACGAGGTGGAGCGGTTTTTTGGCAAGCGTCCGCTCACAGATGTCAATCCTGACGAAGTGGTGGCAGTCGGTGCAGCGTTACAGGCTGAAGCTCTAACGCGCGGTTCCAGCAACCTGTTGCTCGATGTGGTGCCACTCTCGCTTGGGATTGAAACCATGGGCGGATTGGTGGAAAAACTGATGCACCGCAACACCCCGATTCCCGCATCGGTGTCACAGGAATTCACTACCTATCAGGATAACCAGACCGGCTTGATTATCCATGTGCTTCAGGGCGAGCGTGAACTCGTCACGCAGTGCCGTTCGCTCGCACGATTTGAACTTAAAGGCATTCCGCCGATGATGGCGGGTATGGCGCGGATCAAAATCACCTTTGCGGTTGATGCGGACGGGTTGCTACAGGTATCGGCAGAGGAAACCACTTCCGGTGCGCGTCAGACCATCCATGTGAAACCCAGCTACGGACTTTCCGAAGAAGAGATGGAAAAAATGTTACGCGATTCGATGCAGTATGCCGAATCCGACATCATGACTCGCCTGTTGGTGGAAGCTCGTGTCGAAGCGGAGCGCACGATCATCGAACTTAAATCCGCGATGCAAAACGACAAAACAGCGCTCTTGCCAGGCGAAGCGGAGCTGTTTGAAGGCCAGATTCGGATGGTGGAAAAAGCCGTTGAGGGCACGGATCGTGACCGGATAGACTATGAAATGAGCCAGTTGGCAGGCACCACCCGCTCCTTCGCCGAGCGCCGCATGAACCGCGCCATACAAAAGGCTTTACAAGGCCAGAATGTTGATGATTATTCCTCCAAAAATGAAGGATGACCGCCATGCCTAAAATGACATTTGTCCATGCCGATGGAAAAGAGCAGCTTGTCGATGCTCCCAATGGCATTTCCGTGCTTGAGATCGCGCACAAGAACCATATACCGCTGGAGGGTGCCTGTGAAGGCTCGCTCGCTTGCTCCACCTGCCATGTGATTGTGGATCCGGCGTTTTACGGTAAGCTCAAAGAGGCAACCGAAGAAGAAGAGGATATGCTCGATCTGGCGTTTGGCTTGTCGCACACCTCGCGTCTTGGTTGTCAGATTATCATGTCGGACGCGCTCGATGGACTTAAGGTTTCGCTTCCATCTGCGACACGCAACATGATGGTGGATAAGAAATAATGCGCCTGTTCCGCTACGGGCTATACGCGCTGTTGTTTCTGCTTGCTGTGGTGGTTGTCCTGCCAACGGGGTTGGAAACCGTATTCATCAAACCTTCAGTAGATCGTGTATTTGACTCGCTGGATGCCCGCGCGAAGGAGCGCCGCACGGATCTCGATATTCGCTACGATACACTATCCGTATCGGGTCTATTCTGGGGCAAGCATCTGCGTATCGAGCGCCCGCGTATTTCGTGGAGCGAGAGGGAATATACACAAATTTTGGTCATTCCTGACATTCAGATCCGGCCACGTTCTCTGAGTTTCAAAAACTGGCAGGTGCGCATTGAGGGTGAAAGTCGCATTTTCTCAAACGTGCGCGAAGTAGCCAAAATCCTTCAGGATACACCTATCGAAGCGGATATTGATGTCGAATCCTTTTCTAGCAAGGCGCTCGAATCGCGCATCCGCCTTTTTAGAAATCTCACCATCGTTCCCACCCTAGAGAGAGATCAGCAGGCAAGCATAGGTTTTGCCGAGGCACCACAAGCCACACTGCGCACAGGTGCGGATGGTACGCTTACCTATCTGAAACTGGATGTAACAGGCATGGAAGCTAAGGGGCCGCATGTGATTGACCGCTACGCGCTTCAGCAAGCGGCAATTATATACGAGAAAAAGCAACAGGAGGATTCACCGGTTCAAGAACTCGATGCGGTCATACGCGGGCTTGAAGTGCCGGAATACGTCCACCCGTATGGTGCGGCATTCATCATTGCTCGTGCGAGCCTTGACGGTGAATTGGATTGGTCGGGCAACCTGCCGCTTCAACTGATGTCCAAAAAAACGACGCTGGATCTGAAGGAGGCATCATTGAATTTTGCGGATTTTGGTCTGAATGCAAAAGGGAACATGACCACCATGATTGCAAATATGCCGGAAGTGGACGCCCAGATCATGCTTCGCAACGCGATGCTACTGGCGAATGAGGCGGCGTCCAATCTCGCTATGAGCAACGAACAGAAAAACTTTGTCTACGCCGCCCTATCGAAAATCGCAGGCCAACCGACCGAGCAAATACAAGATTTGGTGATTCCCATTACGCGTGCGGGTAAAGACGAGCTGACCATCGGTGCAATACCATTATCCAAATGGATGAAAGCGCTCGGATCGCTGGACGTTCAGGATTTGAATTAGCTTAGCATTGTATTACCTGCCGCTTGCAGCGTTTATAGTGTCACCCTGAACTTGTTTCAGGGTCTATAGTGCAACCTACTCGAAACAATAGGATGAGAGGTGGATGCTGAAACATCAGGCTTCGCCGAAGGCTATGCCCAGACAAGAGTTCAGCATGACAATACTCCAAGTAAGCTGTTTATATAACCCAGCGTTACTTCAACGCCTCTCGTAGATCCGCAATCAAATCATCCACATTTTCTAACCCTACCGAAAGCCGCAGCATTCCTTCGGTAATACCTACGCTTTTGCGCGAGGCGGCATCCATATTGGAATGGGTAGTGGTGGCGGGATGGGTAATCAGGCTTTTGGCATCGCCCAGATTATTGGAAATATCAATCGTGGTGAGGCGATTCATGAAGTGAAATGCCGCTTTCTTTCCGCCTTTCACTTCAAATGCGATGAGCGGGCCACCCGATGACATCTGTTTTTTCGCAATCGCATATTGCGGGTGGCTTTTAAGACCTGGATAAATGACGCGCGCGATCTTCGGATGCGATTCCAGAAATGCGGCAATCTTCTGTGCATTCTCACAATGTCGTTCCACTCTCAGCGTCAGCGTTTCCATACCTTTGAGAATCACCCACGCATTGAACGGGCTTAGCGCGGGGCCCGTATGGCGGTGAAACGGCAGCACGATTTCCTCAAGAAATTTGCGTTTTCCCAGTATTGCACCGCCCAGTGTGCGTCCTTGTCCATCAATATGCTTGGTCGTGGAATAGACTACCATATCGGCACCGAGCTTTAACGGGTGCTGGAGAAGTGGCGTTGAAAACACATTATCCACGATCAATAGCGCACCATGTTTCTTGCTATATTTTGCGGCAAGGGCAATATCCACGATTTCAAGCGAAGGGTTCGCCGGAGTTTCGATAAACACACAGGCCGTGTTCTTGCGAAACGCCGATTTCCATTCGCTTTCCTTGGTGCCATCTATCAAACTGACTTCGATACCAAAACGCGGGAGGATCTGGGTCAGGATATAGTGACAGGAGCCAAACAGCACGCGATGCGCGACGACATGATCGCCGGTTTTCAGGAAACTCATCATCGAGGCGAATACAGCCGCCATGCCGCTTGCCACGACGATGCAGCGCTCAGCCCCTTCCATGAGCGCAAGCCGTTCTTCGAGCATGGCCAGAGTCGGGTTACTGTAACGCGAATAGACAAACCCGGGCGCTGAGCCGTTAAAGCGGCTTTCAGCGGTTTCCGCGTTGTCGTAACGGAAGCCGGAATTCAGAAACAACGCCTCGGAGGTTTCGCCAAAATGCGTGCGGGAAAGACCCCCACGCACCAGTTTGGTTTCAAGCTGCCAGTTCGATTTTTTTTGCTTTTTCTTCATTTTACTTTGGATTTCTGAGGTTTTGAGGTAGCAAAGCTAACGAATTCCAACCAAAAAGCCATTAAAAACATGCGTGGAAAAAACCCTATCCGCAGACCGGAAACCGGTGACGGGAAAACCTTGTCCGTGCAGTCCGTATTCCCGACCCTGCAAGGGGAGGGGATCTATGCCGGATTTCCTGCGGTATTTATCCGTCTGGGTGGGTGCAACCTCGCCTGTGATTTTTGCGATACGGAGTTTGAGAGTTTTGCGCAGGAAAGCACAGATTCACTGATCACCCGTGTGAAATCGCTGGCTGTTGATGTTTCCGGAAAGCGCTTACGAGATCTTGTGGTAATCACCGGCGGTGAGCCGCTGCGTCAACCAATAGAATATCTGTGCGAAGCCTTGATTGAAATGGGATTCAAGGTGCAGATCGAAACCAACGGCACGTTATTCAGGCCACTTCCCAAAGAGGTGGATATTGTCTGTTCACCCAAAAATACCGGCAACGGGTATCATCCGATTCGTGCGGATTTGATGTCTCGGGTTGATGCACTCAAATTCATTATCTCGGCCACTCATCCGCTATATCGGGAAGTGGCCGAAGTAGGACAGGCTACCCACCACACACCGGTCTATGTGCAACCAATGGATGAATACGATAGCGCGAAGAATCAGGCGAATGTTGCGTATGCCACCATGCTCGCGATGAAGAACGGATACCGCCTGTCGCTGCAAACCCATAAACTGTTGGGGATCGAGTAATGAAACGCTGCGTATTGCTGCTTAGCGGCGGGCTGGATTCAGCCACCACGCTCGCGATAGCAAAATCGCAGGGGTATGAGGTGTATGCGCTGAGCTTCCGCTACGGTCAGCGGCATCAGGTGGAGTTGCAGGCAGCACTCTCCATCGCGAAGCGTATGGGCGTGCGTGAGCATAAAATTGCTGAAATTGATCTGCGTCTGTTTGGTGGATCGGCGCTAACGGATACCATGGAAGTTCCGAAAGATCGCGATGCAAAGTCAATGGGGGAGGGTATTCCCATCACCTATGTGCCGGCGCGTAACACCATATTTCTGTCCTTTGCGCTGGCATGGGCGGAAGTGCTAAAGGCCTACGATATTTTTATCGGCGTGAACGCGCTGGATTACAGCGGCTATCCCGATTGTCGTCCGGAATTCATTGCGCAGTTTGAGAAAATGGCGAATCTCGCCACCGCCTACGCACTCGAAGATGGCCAGAAAATCACGATTCATACACCGTTGATTGTCTTGTCAAAAGCCGAGATTATCAAGACCGGAACCGCTTTAGGGGTGGATTATGCCCAGACAATCAGTTGCTATGATCCAGCGCCCAACGGTGCAGCCTGCGGGCGATGTGATGCTTGCCAATTGCGGCAAAAAGGGTTTAAGGAAGCGGGAATAGCGGATCCGACATTGTATGATCTATAAAGTAAGAATATGCTTGTCATTGCGACCCCCGCGTAGGCGGGGGGAAGCAATCCAGTCTTGATATCGTATATTCTGGATCGCCACGCATTTTTCTTAAAAAATGCTCGCGATGACGAGTATATAAAATCATTACACACCAAGAGTTTTACGATGACCATCACCCAACTAGGCACTCAGACCACATTACCCGAATCCCCCGAGAAGGCGGTACTCGAAGCAATTGATAACCCGCATCCGAACGTTGATTATCTGGTGCGCTTTACCTGCCCTGAGTTTACCTCCATCTGTCCGGTTACGTCACAGCCGGACTTTGCGCATATCGTTATTGATTACGTCCCGAAGAAAAAAATTGTCGAAAGCAAATCGCTCAAACTTTTCATGGGGTCGTTTCGTAATCACGGCGCCTTTCATGAGGACTGCACGGTGCTGATCGCCAAGCGCATTATCGCTGCGATTGAACCTATCTGGTTACGCATTGGCGGATACTGGTATCCCCGTGGGGGTATCCCGATTGATGTATTCTTCCAAAGCGGTGAACTCCCGCGCGGAATATGGGTACCAGATCAAAAAGTCGATCCCTACCGCGGGCGTGGGTAATTGATTAGCTTGAACTTTACATTGTCATACCTGCGAAAGCAGGTATCCAGACTTTAATATAAATGGATGCCAGCTTTCGCTGGCATGACAAATGATTCGCTTAATTTTTTTATCAGATACTCACACCTTCTGCATCGACCACAAATCCAGAAACGTAAACCGGTTGCGCAGCAGGTGGGCGCAACGTTGCGCAACTGAAAAATCACTCGGGTTCCATCCCAGATCCCCAATACTCAAAGGACAGCCCGTAGTTTCAAGCGTTGTTTTTAGCGTTCCTTCAGGAAGCAGCATGGCGTTCAGCGCATGGCGCAGCGACTCCCATTTCTGCGGTGCAAGTAGCAATAGATTTTGATTCTGCTGACTGTATTTTGCTTCTGTTTCGCGCTTGGCATCATCCTTCAATGAGGCGGGAATATCCGCAAAGTGAAATGCATTCTCGAAGGACACGCGCAATGTCTGCTGCTGTAGCATATGGCGCTGTAACTGTTCCATGACGAGAGTGGTCACGGCGATTTCTTCACCGTGCAGTATGTCTTTTATCTGGTCGGGATAAAACATTCCCATCGTATGCGCGAGCAGGTGTTCGCCCTGGCTGGCCGGATAACTGCCACCACACATTGCCATGCACAACCCTCCCATCAGCAGCGCTTTCATTAATGATTCTACAGCCTTGGGATTGCGTTCACCGAACAAACGCGCATGGGTGATAATCGCTTTTTCGTGCGCTGCGATGAGATCAAACGCATCTGCATCGTAAGGGGTGCCAAGCAGGACATGGCTCATGTACCAGTCCACCTGACAGGTGCTTCGGCACATAGCATCGCCAATGCCGCTGCGGATGAGTCGGTACGGCACCGCAGCAATCACTTCCATATCGCAGAAAATGCCTCTTGGCATGTGCGCAGAGTGACTCGATTTGAACCCACGATCTTCGATTGAAGCGGTTGGCGAGCCATAGCCGTTCATGGAAGGCGCCGTGGGAAACACCACATAGGGTATGTGTTTGCGAAACGACGTAAATTTCACCAGATCATTGATCGTGCCGCTGCCCACGGCGATCATCACGTCACAGTCATAGGCTTGCAGTTGCTCTACCGTCTGCCTATCCGCATGAACGGGGGAGGGAAGTATGACAACATGCGAATCCGTGAGCGCCGTTTCGTAAGCAATACGTTTTCCAAGTGCCGCACAGGTGTTTTCGTCACATACAAGCAACGGCCTGGTAAAAGAACCCGCAAGCGCAATGCAGTCTTTTGCCGCACCTGCCAATGTGGGTTCCATCACGATGCGCGGTGCGTGAGGAATCCGGTTTTCGTAACCGTGATGCAAAGTAACTATGTGCAGCGACATGATGCGTGTGAAAAAACAATTTTGTAAAACTACTAAAGTATGCGATGAAATCGCACTATGATTATTTACGGGATGCGTGTGCGTTTTCTGCTTTCCTTGATGCTGGTCTGGTTCGGGTGCGCTACGGTGCTACACGCGGCGGATCAGACTTTCTCCGTATGGGTGGAGGGGGTCAAGCAGGAAGCACGCGGCGCGGGCATCAGTGATGCGTTGCTGCGGGCGGCATTTGAAGAGGTAAGTCCGTCTTCGCAGGTGCTCCGTCTGGATCGAACGCAGCCAGAAAAAACCATCAATTTCACGCGCTACCTGGATAATACCGTCACCGACACCCGTATTGCAGATGGCCAGTATTTGCTCTCGAAACACAACGCGCTATTGAGTAAAATTTCGAAGCAATACGGCATTCCCGCCTCTCTGATCATTGCGCTGTGGGGCAAGGAAACCTCGTATGGCGATTATACAGGCAACATGCCGGTGATCGAGTCACTTTCCACCCTCGCGTATGATGGTCGCCGTGCTGATTTCTTCCGCAAGGAATTGCTTGCGGCACTCAGGATACTCGAAGATGACCATATTGATCTCGCGGATTTCACCGGATCCTGGGCAGGGGCGATGGGGCAATGCCAATTCATGCCCACGAGCTTTCTGCAATATGCGGTCGATTATAATCAGGATGGCCGCAGGGACATCTGGAATACGCAGGGTGATGTATTTGCCTCGATCGCCAACTATCTCAATGGCCATGGATGGGATGCTTCGATCGGCTGGGGAGTGCCTGCCATACTGCCTTCCACCGTGCGCGGCGTAATCGAAGAAGGCACGACGAAAACGCTGGCGCAATGGAAAGAGCAGGGGGTACGTTTTTCATCGCGTGCCAATTTGCCTCCGGTTTCAACGCCTCTGAAACTGGTGTATCCGGATGATGATCGCGGCGCAGCCTATCTTGTGACCAGCAATTATGATGTCATCATGAAATGGAATCGCTCGCAGTATTTTGCAACGGCTGTGGGTCTGCTGTCGGATGCCATTGCGCGAAACGAATAACGGAGGAGTTCATATGCACCGTATCGTAGTATTGATGCTTGTAGGATTACCGCTCCTGATGACGGGCTGCGCGGAAAAACAGGCGCCTGTACCTGGGGTGAAAATTGGCAAACCCTATCAGATATACGGCACCTGGTATCGCCCTGCCTTTCAGCCTCAGTATGACGAAGAAGGCATCGCGTCATGGTATGGGCCAGGATTTCATGGCAATTACACCGCGAGCGGCGAACGCTTTGATAAATACGACATGACCGCCGCACATACGACATTGCCCATGCCTTCGATTGTGCGAGTGACGAATCTCGATAACGGCAAAAGTGCAGTCGTGCGCATCAATGATCGCGGGCCGTTCAAGGACAACCGCATCATCGACCTCTCCAAGAAGGCGGCGGACGCGATTGATATGATCAAGACAGGCACCGCGCGCGTGCGCGTGCAATATCTGCATGAGGAAACCGAGCGCTATCTAGTGGAGAACAACATCAAAGGGCGCGAGAAAGTGATCGGTTCGGAAGATACGCGAAACCTCAATCGTAAAGCGATGGAGCGGCTGAATCAGGAAACACAACCTGTCGAGATGGCGGATAACGCATCATCCGATCCGGTGGTTGAACGACCGGTTGAACAAGCCGATCCCTTTGCGCTGAAGGTTGCATCGGGTGAGCAGCCACAGAGTGATCAGGAGGAGTCCACCGTTCGTGAACGCGATGTGTCACCTGCACAAGCTCCCGATTCACAAAGCGGTTCTCTACGTGAAGCATTTGACCACGTTTCGTCATCACAAGCAGCGGATAGGCCAGCAGCTCAGGCAAAACCCTTTACTCCGCCTAAACGCTTGCCGCCTGCAGAAACCACTTCACCTGAAGCATTTTTTATTCAGGTCGGAACATTTTCTTCTAAAGAAAATGTTGAACGTCTGACCAAGAAGATTGAACCGGTAGGCGATGTGGAAACAACACAAGTTACTTCGGGTGAGCGTACATTATACCGTGTAAGGCTGGGATCATTCGTGAGCCGTGAAGCAGGTGAAGAAGCGCTGTCCAAGCTCGTGGAAATGGGCATTTCGGATGCACGGATTGTGAAACAAAAATAAAGGGGAAAATGTTACGACCATGAAAGACTATACGAAGCTGCTATCATTACTGCTGTGTACATTCTTGTTTGTCTCACACGCACAGGCATACCAGATGGATACGCTTGCCAAACAGGCGATCATTGTGGATGAAAGCACGGGTACGGTGCTGTTTGAAAAAAATGCCGATGAGCCAATGCACCCCTCCTCCATGAGCAAGCTCATGACCATGGTGATGGTATTCGACAGGCTCAAATCGGGCGGCCTCAAGATGACCGATACCTTTACCGTGAGCGAGAAAGCATGGAATACGCAAGGCTCCAAAATGTTTGTGGAGCTTGGGAATCAGATTGCGCTTGAGGATCTGGTGCAGGGGGTGATTGTGCAGTCGGGTAACGATGCCTGCATAGTGCTCGCAGAAGGGCTTGCCGGCAGTGAAGAAGCCTTTGCGGCGCAGATGAATGTGAAAGCGAAGGAAATGGGCTTAAAAAATAGTAATTTCACCAACGCCACTGGACTCACGGATGAGAACCACAAAACCACGGCGCGGGATTTGTCCAACATCGCGCGTTACATCATCCAGGAATTTCCGGACTACACCCATTTTTATTCGCAGACGGAATACACCTATCACGGTATCACGCAGCAGAATCGCAACCCGCTATTGTCACGCAATCTTGGTGTGGATGGGCTCAAGACCGGACACACGGAAGCCGCCGGATACGGGGTGGTGATCACCGGTCTGTCACCTGAAAACCGGCGCATCATCATGGTCATCAATGGGCTTTCAAGCATGAAAGAACGCGCGGAAGAAGCAGAAAAACTATTGCTTCATGCGTACCGCGATTTCAGGAATGAAACTTTGTTCAGTAAAGGCAACAAGGTGGGTGTTGCTTCGGTCTGGCTTGGTACCAAGGATGGAGTTGCCCTTGCACCAATGAACGACGTAGTGGTCACGGTTCCTAAAACCGAACGTGTCAATCCATCTGCAAAGATTGTCTATCAGGGGCCAATCGCAGCACCGATTGCAGCGGGCACGCAGGTGGCCGAACTGGTAGTGGATATGGGCGAAGGCAATACTAAAACTGTGCCGCTCATAGCAATGGAAACGGTCGAGAAGAAGGGCTTCTTTGGACGCATTCTTCCAAATGCTGCTCAATTGCTCGGTCTATGACCCAGCGTGGCCGATTCATCACTTTTGAAGGTGGCGAGGGGAGTGGAAAGACGACTCAGTTGAAGAGAGTCGAGTCGTTACTGCAGCAGAAGAACATTGCCTGTGTGCTCACCCGAGAGCCAGGCGGTACACCTCAGGCAGAGGCTATACGCGCGCTTTTGCTGCAAGGCAAAGCCGACGACTGGAATCCATATAGCGAAACGCTTCTGTTTCAAGCCGCCCGTATTCAGCATGTGGTACAGAAAATCCGCCCTGCATTATTGGAAGGAAAATGGGTGCTATGCGATCGCTTTCTTGATTCCACTTTGGTTTATCAGGGGGTTGGAAAAGGGCTATCGCGCGAATGGATTCAACGTTTGTATCGTGATACCATTCCCGATCTGGCGCCTGATTTAACCATTCTTCTCGATATAGATCCCGAACTGGGGCTGAAACGTGCAAAAGCGCGTGAAGGCTTAGAAACACGTTTCGAGTATATGGATATCGATTTTCATCGCAAAGTGCGACAAGGCTTTCTGGATCTTGCCGCAGCCGAGCCTTCTCGAATCCGCATTATAGACGCAACGCAATCACAAGAGCAGGTGTTTGCGCAAATAGCGGCAATTCTATTCCAATAAACTTTTTGTCATGCCAGCGAAGGCTGGCATCCAGTGCTTCTTTTTTGTATTGTTGATTGTCGTCATTGCGAGGAGGTGACACCGACGAAGCAATCCAGACTTTTGGTAGTTTTTGGATTGCCACGCCAAACCTACGATTTGGCTCGCAATGACAAATGATACAGAAGCATAGGCAGATTATGTAGTCGTTTAATTTCACTTAGGGTTGTATTCCCCGCCGCTTGCGGCGTCATTGCGAGCGTAGCGAAGCAATCCA
>CAZFOM010000059.1:560-11447 GCA_964520155.1 uncultured Rickettsiales bacterium | reverse complement strand
GCACATAAACACATAAACTCTACGTTTTCCTGATCTTGCGCCGCCTTGATACTTTCGGCTCTTTCATGTGCTCAGTTGCGATCAAGCCGTCGTAGAAATCTCCCCATACACTGCCATAGCGCTTTAGATCGATCTGCACGACCACTTTTTCACCCTTTTCGTTGGTGACAAACTGAATACCTTTATATTTTTCTCCTACCTTGACAGTTTAAGAGCTTCGTTCGGATCGACGCGTCCATCATAGAGCGCGCGGCCGATGATGATGCCTTCGATGCCTGCATATTGCTGTGCGATCACGTTCTTAATGTCATCCAGGTTGGAGATACCGCCGGAGAGAATGACGGGGATCGAGAGTTTTTCAGCCAGCTTCACGGTCTCTTCGATATTAGGGCCTTCGAGTGCGCCGTCGCGATGGATGTCGGTGTAAATGATCGCGGACACGCCTGCATCTTCAAATTTGAGCGCGAGATCGACCGCATTCGTATCGGTGATTTTGGTCCAGCCGTCGGTTGCGACTTTGCCGCCTTTGGCGTCAATACCCACCGCGATACGGTTGGGGAACAGGTGACAGGCTTCAATGACGATTGCTGGATTTTTCTGTGCGATGGTGCCGAGAATAACGCGGTTGATACCGGCTTCGACCCATGTCTCTATCGTTTTAAGATCACGGATACCGCCGCCCAGTTGCGTCATGGTTTTCACGCCTGCGAGAATTTCCTCCACCGCTTTGGCATTGACGGGTTTACCGTCCACCGCACCGTTCAGATCCACGATATGCAGCCAGTCAAATCCCATCGCCTCGAAGGACTGGGCTTGCGCGGCGGGGTCTTCGGAATAGACGGTAGCCTGCTCCATATCGCCGCGAAACAGGCGCACGCATTTTCCGTCTTTGAGATCAATCGCTGGAAAAAGAATCATAACGTCTCATGACCTAGAAACTGTGGATGATACTACCATGTCTGTTACGGTCGGTGCAGCAATAAAATGCGCGGGCAATGCGTCAAGATGATAAAGGTCGAGATGCATACCATCTTGCGAAAAAATAGTTGCGCCGCAGGCGCGTAAGATCGTGCTTAATGCGGCGATGCTCCAGGGTTTGATACCTTCGGGCTGCGAGCAGGACAGTGCGATGCCTTCCGCCACTAAACAGGCACGCATGGCGCCGCGCACTTCTAAAACGGATTCGATATCGGCATCGAGTGGCGAAGCGATGGGCAGTCGTTGCGGTTCCTTGCCGGAGTTAATTTTATACGCGTTGCCTGATCCATCGGTGAAGTAAAACGTGTCAAGCGCGGGAAAATAGACAACGCCGAGTGTCGCGGCTTTATCTTCCATCAGTGCAATATGTATGGCGAAATGATCCTCTCCGTGTAGATACGCCACCGTATGATCGAGTGGATCCAGCAGCCAGTAGGTCTGGTGCTTTGCTATAATACCGCGGTTGATCGCTTCGTCCTGCTCTTTGGAAATGACCTTGATGGAAGGAACCAATGCGCTGATGCGTTCGATCAGAAAACGGTTGCTCAGTAGGTCTGCCTGGCTGGTGATGGCTCCCTCTTCGGTGAGTGTGTGTGGCACGCGTGCGTTACGTTTGATGTAGGGTTCGCGGAAGCTGAGTTGTAGCTTTCCTGCTTCTCGTGCGAGATCCAGCAACACATCAAGCACCTTCTCTTTGTCCATCAGCTGATCTTCATGATGGGTTTGAGGCTTTTATAGAAATGGTGACCGGCGATCATTTTATCATTCACGAACTCGTAGTAAGGCAGAATGCCCCAGCGGATATAGCCGGCTTCTTCGTAGAGTTTGATCGCTGCTTCCTGTGTCTCGCGTACATGCAGAGTGATCACCGAAAATTGCAGATTTTTGGCTTCTTCCTCGGCGGCATTGAGCAAGGCTTTCGCCAGCCCATGCCCACGCGCCCACGGCGCCACAAAATGGTTCATGATCTGGGCGCAGAATTTGGTGAGCTGTTTGGAAGGCGGCGGTTTGTGTAGCTGCACGGAGGCGGCCACGGTTCCATCCAGCCGGCCGACATAAAGCACACGCTCCGGAACCACGAGCGTACCTTTCCAATAGGATTCGAGCACGTCGGTGGAAGGTGGTGTGATCCAGTTGAAGCCGATGCCCTCGCGGATCGCATCCTTCGTGGCACTGCAGAGATCTTCGAGATCTGCCGGTTTGAATTCGCTCACGCGTTCTACTTTAATCGCCATAGGAAACGGGTGGTAGCATGGTCGCTGGCGTTGTGCAACCGGTCAGAACAATTCATTCACATACTAAAAACAACCTGTCTAATACTACTGTCATACCAGCGAAAGCTGGTATCCAGTAAATCGTATAAGCACTGGATGCCAGCTTGCGCTGGCATGACAAAATAGAGGGGTATTACAGCGCAAGAAAATTAGATAGCAAGGTTAGCCCGACCTGCTGGCTTTTTTCGGGGTGAAACTGTGTTCCCATGATATGCCCACGCGCGACGATGGCGGTGAGTGGTGCGCCATACTCGGTGGTAGCGATAACATCTTTCGGATCATGACATTGCGCGTGATAACTATGCACAAAATAAGCGTGATCGCCGCTGTGAATGTTTTTGAGGATCGGATGATCAGGTGAATGAATGATCAGATCGTTCCAGCCCATGTGGGGTATCTTGAGATGGGTGGATGTGGAGATGGGCGGATGTGAAGAAGAGTATTTTTTCTTATTTCTGCCCATCTGCCCATCCATCATCTTCCCATCAATCCTAACCACTTCCCCCCCATCCAACCTAGCCCCTCATGCACCCCAAACTCGTGTCCACGCTCAAACAGCAACTGCATCCCGACGCAGATACCGAGTAACCATTTTTTTTTCGTCTGCACTTCCTCTTCGAGTGCATCGCGCAGACCTTTCACGGCCATGAGGCCACGCATACAATCGGCGAAGGCGCCAACACCTGGAAGGATGATATGCGTTGCGTCGCGCAGTGTGTTTGGATCAGAGGATACGATGATTTCCGCATTCGTTTCTGCAACCCGCTCTACGGATTTTTGCACCGAGCGCAGATTACCCGAGCCGTAATCGACAATGACGACGCGCGGCATGATCACCCTGTACGTGTCGCACGGTGGCTAGCGGCGAAACGGTCAAAGAAACGCTGTTCGGCGCGCAGGATATTTTCACCCGAGACAATATCTGCAACAATATAGCCGCTGCGTTTCAAGCGGCTGCGCAGCCAATCATTTGCATGGTATCCGACAATCATCCCAAGAGCCGCTTGAAGTAACACAATACTCATCGGTTCTAAAATTTCCTGCACCTGCATCACGCCAAACACGCTTGCGATACCCATCACGAGCAATGCCTGCCACCACAGGCGCTTATAGAGCAACCACAGTCCAGTGAAGAAAAACGCATACCAGCTAAACCCTTCCTCGACGAACTCCGCATGTTCATACGGTTCAGCAATAGCAGGCTTGATATGGACGGTGAAGATACGGAGGCGGGACACGGTAGTAGTTGATGGTTAATAGTTTATGGTTGATGGAGGTTATCAATATACCACTCACCATCAACCATCAACCATCAACTATCCACCCAGTTTCCCCTTCGTCGACGGAATATCATTCGCCTTGCGCGGATCAATGGTGACGGCTTCGCGCAGCGCGCGCGCGAGACCCTTGAAGCAGGATTCGACAATATGGTGATTATTTTCACCGTACATATTCTCCACATGCAGCGTCATACCGGCATTAAACGCGAAAGCCTGAAACCACTCGCGGAACAGTTCGGTGTCCATATCGCCCAGTTTCGGCTTGGTGAAATTCACCTTCCAGATGAAATAGGGGCGGCCGGAGATGTCGAGCGTCACACGCGAGAGCGTCTCATCCATCGGAATCGTCGCGCAGCCATAGCGCGTGATGCCGCGCATATCGCCCAGCGCCTTGGCTACGGCCTGTCCGATCGCGATGCCGGAATCTTCCGTCGTGTGGTGAAAATCAATATGCAGATCACCCTTGGCCTTTAAGTCAAGATCCATGAGGCTATGGCGCGAGAGCTGCTCCATCATGTGATCCAAGAACCCGATGCCGGTCGAAACGGTATATACGCCCGTTCCATCCAGATTCACGGATGCTTTGATCTGAGTTTCTTTCGTATTTCGTTCGATAGTGGCGGTACGCATAACAGTATAGGGCTGTGATTTTCCTCCTTTTTGCGGGGTGTGATCAAAAAAGTCAAATAAATCCCTTGAAAAGGGATAAAAAACAACCACATTACCGTCTCAATCGTCATTGCGACCCCTGCGAAAGCAGGGGGAAGCAATCCAGCCCTGTCATGCCGCACTTGCCCGCCTTGCCGTAGTTTTAACGAAGGCAGGTTGCGGCATCCAGCTAGACCCCGCAATAAATGCGGGGCGACAAAGACTGGATCGCCAAGTCGCTTACGCTCCTCGCGATGACATAATAAGAACCCAATTGTCATGCCAGCGTAGGCTGGCATCCATGCGCCTAACAACCGTGGATACCTGCTTTCGCAGGGATGACATAAACAACAACCCATCGTGCTACGAGGCCAGCAGGCCGAGTCAGCCCTGAGCATCCGGAGGATCGTTTCATGGCGAGGACAGAAGTCCGAGCCGGAAACCATTAATAGAGTTATGTCTGAACAAACATGGCACGGCACTACCATCCTCAGCGTCCGCAAGGGTAACCTTGTGGTGATGGCGGGCGACGGGCAGGTGAGCCTTGGTAACACCGTGATTAAGGCCACCGCCAAGAAAGTGCGCCGCCTCGCTGGTGATACGATCATCGCTGGCTTTGCCGGTGCCACTGCCGATGCATTTACGTTGTTTGAGCGCTTAGAAGCCAAGCTCGAAAAACACCCGGGCCAGCTTACCCGCGCCTGTGTGGAACTCGCGAAGGACTGGCGGACGGATCGCTATCTGCGGCGCTTGGAGGCGATGATGCTGGTGGCCGATAAAACCACCTCTCTTATATTAAGTGGCACGGGCGATGTGCTCGAACCCGAAGACGGTATCATGGGTATCGGCTCGGGCGGTATGTACGCACTTTCCGCCGCGCGAGCACTCAAGGATGTGAAGGACATGGATGCCGAGGCAATCGTCCGCAAATCCATGAAAATCGCCGCTGACATCTGCGTATTTACGAACGAGAATTTGACGCTGGAGAAGATAGAAACTTGAACATCGTCATTGCGAGCGCCGCGAAGCAATCCAGAATTTTTCAAGAAAGACTGGATCGCCACGGAGCTAACGCTCCTCGCGATGACAAAAACAACCTATCATGACTACGAGGCCAGCAGGCCGAGTCAGCCATGAAATTTGATATGAGAAAAGGTAGAGAATTATACACCGTCATCCTGCGGCTTGACCGCTGGATCCAGCAAAATGAATCTGGGTGCTGCGATCAAGTCGCAGCATGACGAAAAAAGGAAAAACTATGACCCAACCCACCACACTCACCCCCCGCGAAATAATCACTGAACTGGATCGTTACATCGTTGGCCAGAAGGACGCCAAGCGCGCGGTCGCGATTGCGCTTCGGAACCGCTGGCGCCGTCAGGAGGTAAGCGAGGATCTGCGCGATGAGATCGTGCCCAAGAACATTCTCATGATCGGGCCGACGGGTGTGGGTAAAACCGAAATCGCGCGCCGCCTCGCGCGGCTTGCCAAGGCACCGTTTGTGAAAGTGGAGGCCACCAAATTTACCGAAGTCGGCTATGTCGGGCGCGATGTGGATTCGATCATCCGTGATCTGGTTGAGATCGCGATCCATGACGTACGCGAGTTGCATCACAAGGAAGTGCGGGTGAAGGCGGAGGCCAATGCTGAGGAGCGGGTGCTCAATGCCTTGGTGGGAGAAACCGCGAGCGAGGATACCAAGCGTAAATTCCGCGAAAAACTGCGCGCGGGAGAGTTGGCGGACAAGGAAATCGAGATCGAGGTGAACGATACAGGTGGCGGAATGTTCCCCAGCTTCGATATTCCCGGTATGCCAGGCGGCCAGATGGGCGTGATCAATCTGAATGACATTCTCGGCAAGATGGGGGGCGGACGTACCAAGACGCGGCGTATGACGGTTGCGGATAGTTATACGATTCTCATCAACGAGGAGAGTGACAAGCTGCTCGATCAGGAAAAAGTGACGCAGGAAGCGCTTAAGGCGGTCGAAAATAACGGTATCGTATTCATTGACGAGATTGATAAGGTTGCCTCGCGCAGTGAATATCGCGGTGCGGAGGTGAGCCGCGAAGGGGTGCAGCGCGATCTGTTGCCTCTCATCGAAGGCACCAATGTTTCGACCAAATACGGCACCGTGAAAACCGATCATATTCTGTTCATCGCATCGGGCGCGTTTCATATGGCGAAACCTTCCGATCTTTTGCCTGAACTACAAGGGCGCCTACCGATCCGAGTCGAGCTTTCCGCACTCACCGAGGAAGATTTGTTCAGCATTCTGATGGAGCCGGAAACCTCGCTCATCAAGCAATACTGTGCTCTCCTTGCCACCGAAGGCGTGACGCTCGATTTCACGCAGGATGGGGTGAAAGAACTCGCTGCGATGGCCACCCGCATCAACAAGGAAGTCGAAAATATCGGCGCCCGCCGCCTGCACACGATCATGGAAAAACTCGTCGAAGACATCAGCTTCGAAGCACCCGATAAAAGCGGTACATCACTCAAAATTGATGCCGCTTATGTGAATAAACAACTCGGCGCACTGGCTAAGAATACGGATCTGAGTAAGTTTATTTTGTAGGCAGATGGTGATTGGTGGCGGGTGATGAGTGGCAAAAACACAGGCATTTTATCGTTGCTGCTCCCCGCTGCCTCGCTGGGCGCGAAGCCATTTCAGGCGCGCAGCATGGGAAGGAAGGTCTTTTTTAACGATCGCCAGCACACCTAATTTATCTCCCTCTTCGAGTAGCGTATTTATCTTATTTGTGAACGGATCTGCAGGATGGCGATCTGTGATATGCGTAAAGTAACATTCCGCTGCATCGAACCCGGCGTGCTGGGCGCCGATTGCATCGGCGTGAAATATGTTTGCGTGTTCCAGCGCCCTTCTAAATTTCAGCAATGTAATGAGAGGGGAGTCAAGACTTGATAAAACCTCGCCATGTGAAGGCGCATCTTCTTGCACCGGAGGTGTTTCGCGTACGGCACGTACTGCCGAAAGCACAACGTTTGCCCGCAGATAAGGTTCTAAATGGTCTATTTCCTCAAGTCCCATTACTGCGCTAATCTCTGCTGACATCGCACGCATACGCTCAGGATCTTGCTGTATCCAGCGCGCCAGCTGCTCGCCGTCCATATCGCCCTCGGCGTTGCTAATGCCGTGTGCTTCCAGTATGGACGCGATTTTCTCCACCTTGTCATGAAATGCAAGCCATTGCTGATAGATACCGGCTGCCAGCAGGCGGTCGGTCATCGACTGATAGGCTTTTCTGTCGTAGGTACCGTCGGCGCTCGGAGTGCTTTCACGCTCGCACTGTGCATCAAGGCGTTGTTTTGTGTCTTGTGCAAGGTCTAGGTACCGCTCAAAGTAATCCAGCAATTTCATCACATCCGTTGGCTCCTTCAAGCGAGCGGCAGCGTGACCGACAACAAAATCCATGAACGGCTCTATTTCTTCCAGATAGCCAATACTGGCTGCCAGGGTTTCGGATCGTCCCTTCACCCAAACAGTATTCTGGCCGGAGAGCGACGTGCCCAGATGTATCTTACATCGCTTGAACGAAGGGCCTGTGTTTTTTTCGAGACGCTTTAAGGACTCGCTCAGCAACGATACAATTCTGCGTTGCTCCGGGGTAAGAGTTTCTTGCGGAACTTCCTGTTGTTCCTCGTCAACGATACGTATGGGCGTTACAGGGTTCTCAGACATATAGGCCTTGGTTTATGTGCCTTTCATCCTACGGCATATTTGCTAAAGATTTGTTAACAATGCTGAGGTGTAAAGTGGTCAGTGGCGGGTGGTGGGTGAAAGTAATTAGTTGGAATATCGGGCATTTCACACTATTCTGACACCAACCACCATCCACACGTCACTCGCCACCACCCCATGACCGCCCTTTCCATCCTCATCCCCATGCATAATGAGCAAGACGTGCTCGAAAAGCTGTTCGCGCGGCTGATTCCCTGCATCGAGGAGGTGACGACGGATTTCGAGATCGTCTGCGTCGATGACGGCAGCAGGGACGATACGCTCGCATTGCTCAAGGGCTATCACCGCAAGGACGCGCGCATCAAGCTCATCGCTTTGTCGCGCAATTTCGGCAAGGAGGCAGCGCTGACCGCCGCGCTCGATCATTGCATCGGCGATGCCGTGATCCCGCTCGATGCCGATTTGCAAGACCCGCCTGAGCTGATCCCTGAAATGTGGGCGAAGTGGAAAGAAGGCTATCAGGTGGTTTTGGCGACGCGCAAAAGCCGCCCGGGTGATAGCTGGTTTAAGCGTGTGTCCGCAGAAGGATTTTATAAAGTCATCAACAGTGTTTCGACGGTAAAAATTCCCCGCAACACCGGTGACTTCCGTTTGATGGATCGCAGTGTGGTGGAATCCGTGAAGCAACTTCCCGAGCGCACCCGCTTTATGAAAGGCATTTTTGCGTGGGTGGGATATAAAACTCATACGATCTATTTTGATCGTGAGAATCGCGCGGCGGGTAGCACCTCATGGAACTACCGCCGCCTGTGGCATTTTGCGCTCGATGGTATTTTCTCCTTCACCACCGTACCGCTGCGCATCTGGACGTATGTGGGTGCAGTGATTTCGATGCTCGCTTTTTTATACGCGCTCTGGATTATTTTTCACACCATGTATTACGGCGTGAATCTACCAGGCTATGCGTCGCTGATGGTGGCGGTGCTGTTCATGGGCGGTATCCAGCTCATCAGCCTGGGCGTGATCGGCGAATATGTCGGCCGCATCTACCGCGAAACCAAACAACGCCCGATTTATCTCGTGGGGGAGAAGATAGGGTTTTAGCTTTAGCGTCATTGCGAGCGACCAGCGGGAGCGCGGCAATCCACCTTGTCATGCCGCATGTATTGTGGCATCCGGTTTTTTTTAGTACTAGACCCCGCAATGAATGCAGGGGGTGACATCAGGACTGGATCGCCACGTCGCTGACGCTCCTCGCGATGACGAACCACCAGCCACCAACCACCAACAACTCACCTCTTCCTTCGAAACACCACCACGGATTCACCGATATAATCGGCCTCCCATAGATCATTCTTAAACCATTCGGTGAGGTCATTCGCTTTGGGCATCAGTACATAGCGGAAGCCGTATTTCTTTTGAATCTCCTGCGCGCGGATATTTTGTCCGGCAAAGCGCATGAAGTCGCGGTATTCGAGGAGCAAGCTATCGGGGTAGAGGTTGCCGGCGCGCCCATCCACAAACACTTTCGGGTTCCCGCGTCCCCACCAGATCAGGTATCCGCCGAGATCATAGTGATTGAGGATCTGCTCATCGCCGTAGTGCAGGCGAAGATAGGCGAGATCCTCCGAACTCAGTTTGTCACGCGGCATATCAGGTGACTTTCCCAGAAGCAAATCACGCGGGAAGGGGGATGCAAGGGTGAAAAATGTTATCAGAAGCACCACTACGACCCCTGGGCGAAGCTCGGGTGTTTGCAGGGTGCGTTCCATGCGGTCGCCTAGGCGAAGAAACACGCTTGCAAACGGAAGTGCGCGCATCGTGTGGGTGAGTGCAACACTGACAAACGGGATGGAGAAAAGCGCAAGCATGACGCTGTGGCGCTGCGACGTGACCGCGAAATAGAACAATACGAAAATCCATAAACGATCGGCTAGTCGCAGATTGTTATCATCAAAACCACTGGCAACAAGCAGTAAGCCGAGCAAGGCGAGCATGAATATATTGTCGCGGAAATTGGTGGGCGCCCACTCGCGTATTTCCACGTTGAAGTCTGATTGCAGTGCGATCAGAACACCGTCCCAGATGGCGTATCCGTAGGGGTTTATGAATGTGACGATATAGCACAGACAGCCCACTGCGACGAGTCGCGCAAGCAGATCCCATTGGCCTCGGATCAGTGCTTCGATCGCAAATACCGCAAGCATGAGAAACAGCACGATAAACCCGCCATGCAGGTTGATCCACAACACGGTAAGCAATGGCAGAAACAGCCAGACCATCCACTCCGCACGACGCTCGAAATTGCGCAGGAAAAAGTAAGCCGTGATCGCAAACAGTAGCGTCACCATATTGGGGCGCAGCAGTACCCCGGGATAGAGTATCATCAGCACCACCACCAGCACGATCAGGAGCGCTGTCATATGTACGCCTTGTTTCAGCGCGTGCCAGCTCATGAGCGCCACCAGCCCTGCATACCAGAACAGGGTGAGGGGATAGAGAATCAGGTTGCCTGTGTAGCGGTAGAGCCATTCGGTGATGATGCCGAATGCCCAGGAATAATTGATCCACTGCCCCGAAGGCACACTCCAGCTCCACGGGTCTTGTGGTGCGATGCCATGGGCGCTCCACAGCGCGCCGCTTGCCATATGCCATCCCGTATCGGGGTCGCCAAACACGGGTGCCTGCGTCAGCCCATAAAACAGCGCAAAGAACGCAAAGCAAAACCATACGAACGGATGCACGTTACGGAGCATGAGGCTTAGCCTTCGTGAAGATGACTGAAGACGCACTTTCAAACGCAACTTGCCAACCAGGGTTGCTGCGCAATTCTTTCTCGAAATCGTTATGGCGCGGAATGAGAAGTGCGCCAATATCGTATCGCGCGACGATATCGCGTAACCCAGGCCCCCACCCGTGCTGTTTCATAAACGAAATAGTATCTTCTATCAGGGGCAACGGATAGGCGGTGCGTTCACGCCCATCCACGAACACTGGAATAGCG
>CAZFOM010000059.1:0-550 GCA_964520155.1 uncultured Rickettsiales bacterium | reverse complement strand
ATGGCCGCCGAAATCGTAGAAATTCAGGATGCGCTTATCTGCAAGATGCGTCTGTATGTACGCGATTTCCTCTTTCATCTGCGGTTCCTGGCTAAATCCCACACCGCCTGCGTGGATTACGTCGCGCGGGAAGGGTGTGATGCTGTAGGTAATGAGCATGAGGCACACACACATCATGCCGAAACGGAAGATGGGATCGGCGCAGTACTGTTCCAGTTTTGCGTTCTGGCGGTGAACAATAAATGTGTCAGGCTCTTTGGCGAGCCGCACCGTATGGCAGTAGGCGATGTAGGGAATGAGTAGTGGTGCGCCCAGAATGGAGTAGCGCACGGAGGTTGCCATTCCCAGCACGAACAGGACTGCGAGCATCCGGTCAGCAAGCGGAATTGCAGCGCTTCGAAACGCAGAAAACCACAGGATGAGCAGGATAAAAAGCAGCGTCATATGGTGGGCAGGGATATTGGTATTCAGAGGCTTCCACTCATTAATATAGTCCTGCATGGGCGAACCGAGTGTACGGAAAGCGCCTTCATACACATAGATACTGTAC
>CAZFOM010000058.1:0-11735 GCA_964520155.1 uncultured Rickettsiales bacterium | reverse complement strand
ATTGCGAACAAGGAACCCAACGATGCCTACCGTTTCACCGGAATCGAAATCGAAACCGTGTTTGAGATATTGAACGAACAAGAAGACGCGATAGGCCTCGGGTTTGAAGCGGCCTATGAACTTTCGACGCGCCCAAAGGAGTCCGATGTTCTGAAGGCTGCGATACTCGTCGAAAAGACTTGGAACCAATGGCAGGCGACGATCAATTTCGGGTTGGATCAGGAAATCGGTGCGTTTCATGAGAAGGATGCGATTTTTGAATCTGCCTGGCGCCTGAAATATGACCTAAACGAGGAGTATGGTATTGGGCTTGAAGGCTACCACAATACCGATGAAATTGGTGATTCGCCTGGATTTCACGAGCAAGAACACCTGATTGGCCCCGCCGTGTATGGCGAGTTTATGGGGATCGGTTGGGAGGCGGGCTGGCTATTTGGCATCTCCAAAGAAGCGCCTGACCATACGCTGAAATTCCTTTTGGACTATGAGTTCTAGATTTTCATTTGATTGATCTCCCGCTTGTGTTAATGGACATGCCGCTTTATGGCGGTTTCTCATGGCGAGGTCAGCAGGCCGAGCCGGAGAAGGGTAGAATCAAGGACAGGAGTCCTTGCGAGCCGTCAGCCCGCGAAGCGGTTTCTCATGGCGAGGTCAGCAGACCGAGCCGGAGAAAAGTAATATAGGACATGGACAGGTGGCCGAGTGGTTGAAGGCGCCGGTCTCGAAAACCGGTATACGGGCAACCGTATCGTGGGTTCGAATCCCACCTTGTCCGCCACCCTTTACGGGAGGGATGTATCCCTCCCGTAAAGGGTGATGATATGTGTGATGAGAACCTTGGGTTCGACAATACGCTTAGCGAACATGAGCGAAGCGATATGTGAGCTTAGCATTTGCAACGTTGGGAGGTGTGAGCCGAACCAACGTAATCCCACCTTGTATGTCTTTTCAGTTGAGTTTCTCAAAATCCTCTGAGTTCGAATCTCAGTCTCGGCTCACACAAGTTAAAAAATGGTATTTCCCGTTTTTTAGTCGCTAAGATATAAAGAAAAAATAAATTCGAATATCAATAGGAAGCATATATGAGGCGCGCCTACGTTTATATGACCTTATTATTCACTCTTACAGGATGCCTTGAAGAAAAATGGATAGGTCTAGTTTATAAAGAGGGCAGTGATATACCCTACCATATTGGAACTTTTAGAAACTTAGAGGAATGTATCAGTATTTCTAGTGATAGAGCCTCTGAATTAGGAGAAAAATATTCCCATGCGTGTTTAAGGGACTGTAATTACAATTACGATCTTGGATGGGATGTTTGTGCTGAGGATGCCGAGTAAAAAACTTGGCTAAAATCATACAGTGCCTATCAATGAAACTAGAAAAAAATTCATTAACACTACGCTGCAGGCTTCGGGTGGGAGGTCACCCATCTGAAATGACGTATAGACATTCATTGTGCACCCCATCCGTTTCGCGTTGACCTCGTCACGGAACGGTGTTTTTGTTTTCGCTCGAACGAAACAGGAGTACCCCCATGACCACCATTACCCGAATCGAAGCCGGAGCGCGTATGAGCGAAGCGGTGATACACGGCGATAAAATCTACACCTGCGGGATTGTCGCGGATAAGGCGATGGGCAAGTCGGTCTATGAGCAAACCAAGGACATACTCGAACAGATAGACGCGCTTTTGAAACAAGCTGGAAGCGACAAGACGCATATTCTGAAGGCGAATATCTGGCTTACCAATATGGAGACATTTGCGGAGATGAACCGTGCATGGGATGCATGGGTGGTGCCTGGAAAAACGCCCGCGCGAGCGACGGTGGAATCCAAACTCGCCGCTGCTGGCTACGATGTTGAGATCATGATCGAAGCCGCTAAGATTGCATGAAGATCCTGTGTTTTACGCACGCAGATTTTGAAACGCCTGGGATGATTACCGATTGGGCGCGCGAGCGTGGATATTCTTTCACGGTTATTAAACCGTATCGTGAGGAAGCGATCCCATCCGTCGAAGAGTTTGATCTGCTGGTGGTGATGGGTGGCCCGCAAAGCGCAACACGATATGAGGAATATCCGTATCTGGTGAAGGAAGTGGATGCGATTCGTGCAGCCATTGCACAGAACAAAAAAATTATCGGTTTCTGTCTTGGTGCACAATTGATCAGTGCCGCACTTAGTGCAAAAGCAGAACGTAGTCCTGAAAAGGAAGTGGGGGTCTATCCCATCACGCTCACTGAAGAAGGCAAGCGCGATGCATTGCTTGCAGGGATGCCCGAGACGTTTGACGTGATTCACTGGCATAACGATATGCCAGGCCTTACACCTGATGCGGTGGTACTCGCCACCAGTATCGGATGCCCGCGCCAGATTGTGCGCTATTCACCTCGTCTTTATGGATTCCAGTGCCATCTGGAGATCACGCGGGAAGGGATTGAAACCATGTTAGAGGCCGTGCCTGAAGATCTCACACCGTCGCGATTTACGCAGACGAAACAGGAGTTTATGGTGCAGAATTACGACCCTATCCATCAACACATGGTTACGATTCTGGATCGTTTTGTTGGGTAATTAACTGCTTCGGTCTTGCCATATGGTCGCTGATATGGCATATTAAACCATATGAAAGACCATATGCAGAAAATTACCGCTAACCTACCGGCTGCACTACTCAAGAATGCGATGAAGGCTACGGGGCTTGGCATCACGGAAACGCTCAAGTTGGGGCTCGAGGAAATCGAGCGCAAAAAAGCCTATCTTGAACTTGCGAACCTGCGTGGGAAAGTGAAATTCACGCGCACATGGCAAGAGCTGAAAGAAGATAGAGAGTGATTGCCGTTGATACCTCCACATTGGTAGCATACCTCTCTGGCGAATCTGGCGAAGATATACAAAAGCTGCAAACCTCCCTTTTGGCTGGGCAGTTACGTATCTGTCCGATTGTGATAACCGAGGTGTTAAGCGGAACCAGCAATCCGAACATCAAAAATGTATTAAGCTGCATTCAACGGCTTGAATTTTTAGAAGGTTTCTGGGAAAGAGCCGCGGATGTCCGACGAGTACTAATCAAAAAGGGGCTGAAATCCAAGGTAGCTGACGCTGTGATCGCCCAATCCGCCATCGATCACCATGTGCCACTTCTCACCCGGGATAAGGATTTCCGCCATTATGTTAAGCATTGTGGCTTAAAAATCATCTAAATTAGCAATATCTCCCCTTGCGGACTGAGGAAAACCGGTATATACACCGCCCCGAGTTCAGTTGTTACTCTTTGTTTATGCAGGCTGCTCCTTAAAGCAATTTAAGCAGCATATGTTCTTGGTTAAGAACTACCGATCCTACGATCAATCCCCGCGTTTCCCGAGAGTCTTCATGCCCCAGATGCGCCGCATCCGGTTTGTGTGTTGAACAATGCTTAACTCTCGAAGCATCTGAAATGGTTTCAGGTGTAAAACGCCAAACACGAGGAGATATTCGTATGGCTCAAGGTACTGTAAAATGGTTTAACCCAACAAAAGGTTATGGTTTCATTGCTCCGCAAGACGGTGGCAGCGATGTGTTTGTACACATCAGTGCTGTTGAAAAAGCCGGTCTGCGCCAGCTCAATGAAGGCCAGAAAGTCAGCTACGAGATTGCGACCAACAAAGGTAAGCAGTCGGCTGCGAATCTGAAAGTCGCTGACGCAGCGTAGATTATAAGTGTTTGACGGGCGGCATTGTCCGCCCGTCCACTTTTCTTCTTTTCACACATCTATATGAGGCGGTGCATCGTTTGTGCTGCCTAAGAAAGCACGATATGCAACACTTCAATGAGGCGGGGATTCCCCAGCCAATACTCCTGCGCCTAGAGCAAATGGGGTTTACGACGCCAACGCCGATTCAGGCGCAGGCCATTCCACCCGCACTTGCGGGTAAAGATATTCTCGGTTCCGCGCAAACCGGCACCGGTAAAACCGGCGCGTTCGGCATTCCGCTGGTCGCACATTTGATGGCGGCATCACGCGGCAGTGCGCTGGTGCTGCTTCCTACCCGCGAACTGGCGGTGCAGGTGATGCAGACCTTACAAAAATTTATCGGCAATACCCCACTTGCTACCGCGCTTCTGATCGGCGGCGAAGACATGGGCAAACAATACGGACAGCTTCGCGCTCGTCCGCGTTTGATTGTCGGCACACCTGGCCGTATCAACGACCATCTGGGTCGCGGCACACTGATGCTGCACGATACCAACTTCTTGGTGCTCGATGAAATGGATCGTATGCTCGATATGGGCTTCGGCGTGCAGATAGATGCGATCGCGAAGTTCCTAACTGCCAAACGTCAGACACTCATGTTCTCGGCAACACTTCCCGATAACATCGAGAAACTCGCTGCGAAATACCTGTCACAGCCGGTGCGAATTTCAGTCGGTTCCACGACCGCGACCGCGACCAACGTGTCGCAGGAAGTGGTGAAGCTCACGGATGCGGAGAAATATCCACGTCTGCTTGATGAACTCAATGCGCGTCAGGGTTCGATCATTGTGTTTGTGAAAACCAAATACGGTGCGGATCGCATGGCGGGCAAGTTGCGTAAAATCGGTCACAAGGTTGAAGCACTCCATGGCGATTTGCGCCAGAGCCGCCGCGACCGCGTGATCAAGGATTTCCGCGCACAGCATTACCGTATTCTGATAGCGACCGATATTGCTGCGCGTGGTCTCGATATCCCGCATATCGAGCACGTCATCAATTACGATCTACCGCAGGCGCCGGAGGACTATATTCACCGTATCGGCCGCACGGCGCGTGCCGGAGCAGAAGGTGCTGCGCTGAACCTTGTCTCGCCAGAAGATCAAGGCAAGTGGCGCGCGATTCACCGGATGCTGAACCCAGGCGAAAAACCCGAACCGCATCCTTCGCGTGGGCCTTCGCGCCATAACGGAAAACCGCATGCAGGTAACGATGCGCGTCCGGGTGGCAAGCCCCGCCGTCGCCGTCCAGCCCATTGGCAGCGTAAAAGCTCAGCTCCACGCGCGGTTGCGTAACAGTATCCTTGCGTCACCCCGTGGCCCAGACCACGGGGTCTCATGACCCACATGCTGTACTATCGTGATGATGCAATTCGATCGTTTCGGAGAGGTTGTAATATCGTGCCTGAGGTCCCGCTATCAAGTCGCGGGATGACATTTGAGAGTAGGCAGGTCGGGCATTATATGTAGATTCTCTACGACGGGTTGAGTCGCCAGATGTCGTAGTTAAGCAACGCGGCGAAGCTGACCCATAATAGGTAGGGAATCAACAAGCAGGCAGCCCAAAAGCTGGTGCGCCAGAATAGAAAGATGGTGCAGACAATCATGAGCCATAACACACCGATCACGACCAGCCCGCCGATCAGGCTTTTTTCGTAAAAGAAGAAATACGACCACGACAAATTGAGGGCGAGTTGCATGCCGTACACGGTCAGCGCTTCGGAGATATACATATCCTCATCGCCTGAATCCCATACGAGCCAAGCCGCAACCGCCATCATCACGTAGAGCACGGTCCAGACCGGCCCGAACACCCAGCCCGGAGGATTATAATCGGGTTTGATGAGCGATAGATACCAACCATCCACGGAAGTGGACGTCATCCATCCGCCGAGGAACGCGACGGCAAGCACTACTCCGATAGATATGATCAGACCCATCGCTGATTGCATACTGTTCTTTTGTGTACAGATATGGTTATAAGTACGTATGCTCCAGACTATCACATTTCGGACGGCACAATCCAGCGATGTCTCACTGATTCTTGCGTTTGTGCGGGAACTGGCGGCTTACGAGAAGTTGTCAGGTGAGGTGGAGGCGACGGAAGAAACGCTGAGGGAGTATCTGTTTGGAAAGAAAACCTATGCCGAGGTAATCCTCGCATTTGCAGGTGAGAGGCCAGCGGGATTCTGTCTGTTCTTCCATAATTTTTCGACCTTTGTGGGAAGGCCTGGCATCTATATCGAGGATATTTTTGTAAGGCCAGAATTTCGCGGTCGTGGGATTGGAAAGCAGTTTTTTGAACAGCTTGCTGTGCTCGCCAAAGAACGTGGCTGCGGACGGATCGAATGGTGGGTACTGGATTGGAATGAACCGGCGATTCGTTTTTACGAATCACTGGGCGCTAAACCCATGAGTGAATGGACGGTGTATCGCCTTTCAAAAGACCAATTCACTGCGCTTTACCAGGCGGCATGAGGGGAGATAGATCATGGCACTTCCACATCTGTTAAAAACCCAGCGCTTCCTCCCGCTCTTCATCGCGCAGTTCATGGGCGCTTTTAACGATAATCTCTACAAGAACGCGATGGTGATTTTAATCACTTATCGAATTGCCATCGAACAGGATATGAACGCGCAGATTCTGGTGACGCTTGCGGCCGGATTATTCATCCTGCCGTTCTTTTTGTTTTCAGCAGTGGCGGGTCAACTTGCGGATAAATACGACCGCGCGATGCTCACGCGCAAAATCAAGATCGCGGAGATTATTCTGGTGATCCTTGGTGGTCTCGCACTGGTGAGTGGTAATACCTATTTCATGCTGCTCATTTTGTTTGGGCTCGGGATGCAATCGACATTCTTTGGGCCGATAAAATATGCGCTGCTGCCGCAATATCTCAAGGATTACGAACTCATCAGTGGCAATGCGTTTGTCGAGGCGGGAACCTTTCTTGCGATTCTGACCGGTACGATTCTGGGTGGATTGCTCATTCTGGGAGAAGACGGTATTGCCTGGGTGACGGGTGGGCTTTTGATCTGCTCCGGTATCGGGTATCTCGCAAGCCTCAAGATGCCAGCGGCACCGAGCATCAATCGTGATTTGCAGGTGAGCTGGAATATCGGTCGTGAGACGCTGCGTATTGTGAATTACAGCCGCGCACATCCCGATATATTTCGTTGTATCCTAGGCATCTCCTGGTTCTGGCTGATCGGCGCGACGTTCCTCGCGCAATTCCCAACCTATGCCCGCGACGTGATCGGCGGAGATGAAACGGTCGTCACCTTATTCCTGACCGTCTTTTCAGTAGGAATCGGGATCGGATCGTTTCTGTGCAACCGCCTGCTCAGAGGCCATGTGCAGAGCACCTATGTGCCGATTGCAGCGCTCGGTATCACGCTATTTACGATTGATCTGTTTTTCGCAAGTCAGGCAACGATTGAAGCCGAGGCGGGCACGTTACTGAACGCATGGGAATTTCTCGCACACGGTAGCAGTATTCGTATTCTCTTCGATTTGCTGATGATTGCGGTATGCGGCGGGGTGTATATCGTGCCGCTCTATGCCCTCATGCAGCACCGCAGCGACAAGGAACACACCGCGCGCGTGATTGCGAGCAACAATGTCATGAATGCATTGTTCATGGTGATGTCAGCAATTCTGACCGTGCTGATGCTGAAACTGGAATTTTCAATCCCACAGATTTTTCTGACCATCGGTCTGCTGAATCTCGCAGTCGCGGTCTATATTTGTTCGCTCTTGCCGGATGCGCTCTTGCGCTCGATCGCCCGCTCGTTGTTCGGGTTTTTCTATCGCGTGGAAGTGAAAGGGCTGGAGCATTTTGGTCAAGCTGGAGAGCGCGTGTTGATTATTGCCAACCACACCTCGTTTCTCGATGCGGCTTTGATTGCAGCGTATCTGCCAGAAAAGATCACCTTTGCGATCAATACGCATGTGGCAAAAAATCCGTTCATCCGGCCGTTTCTGAAACTGGTGGATGCGTATCCGCTTGATCCGACCAATCCGCTTGCGACCAAATCACTGATTGATGCGATTCGCAAAAACCGCAAATGTATGATCTTCCCCGAAGGGCGCATCACCATCACCGGATCGCTCATGAAAGTCTACGAAGGCCCGGGCATGATCGCGGATAAAGCCGGCGCGCAGATACTCCCGATCCGCATTGACGGCGCGCAGTACACGCCGTTCTCGCGGCTGCGCGGTAAGGTACGGATTCGCTGGTTTCCAAAGATCACCCTTACCGTCCTGCCACCGCGCACCTTTGAAGTGCCGGAACATATCAAAGGGCGCGCGCGCCGTCAGATGGCGGGTGCGAAACTCTACGATCTCATGACGCAGATGCTGTTTGAAAGCAGTCACCGCGAAGAAACTCTCTTTGCCTCGCTGATCTCCGCATCAAAAGTGCATGGCGGTTCGCATAAAGTGGTCGAGGATGTCGAGCGCAAGCCCATGACCTATCGCGCATTGATACTAAAAAGCTATGTGCTGGGGCGGCTCATCGAGCGTGTGTGTGAGCGTGAACAGACATTGGGGGTGATGCTGCCCAATGCCGGTGCGTCGGTGGTGACGTTTTTTGCGCTTCATGCATTTGGCCGCGTACCGGCGATGATCAATTTCACCGCTGGTAGTGCCTCCATTATTACGGCGTGTCGCTCTGCGGCGGTAACAACCGTGCTTACCTCAAAGCGTTTTGTCACGCTGGGCAAACTCGATTCGCTGGTGAGTGATCTGGAGGCCGCGGGGCTGCGGGTACAGTATCTCGAAGATCTGCGCGCGCACCTAACGAAATGGGATAAAGTATTTGGCGCAATGGCCGCTTTTTTTCCAGAATGGGTGTACGCTCACACCGGCAAACGCACAACACACGAGGATAGCGCGGTTATCTTATTCACTTCCGGCTCGGAAGGCACACCCAAGGGTGTGATCTTAAGTCACGAAAACATTCAGGCCAATCGTTTTCAGCTTGCGAGTGTGGTGGATTTCGGCCCGCAGGATAAAGTGTTCAACTGTCTGCCGATGTTCCATTCCTTTGGCCTCACCGGTGGCACACTCCTACCACTTCTGTCGGGGATCAAGGTGTTTTTCTATCCCTCGCCGCTCCATTACCGCATCGTGCCGGAGTTGATTTACGATACCAACGCGACGATTTTATTTGGCACCGACACGTTCCTTGCGGGGTATGCGAAATACGCTCATGCCTATGATTTCCATTCGCTGCGCTATGTGTTTGCTGGTGCGGAGAAACTGAAAGATTCCACACGCGCTGTGTGGCAGGAGAAATTCGGCCTGCGTATTTTTGAAGGGTACGGCGCAACCGAAACCGCGCCGGTCATCAGCACCAACACGCCGATGCATTACCGCGCCGGCACGGTGGGTCGCATCATGCCGGCGATTTCCTACCGACTCGAAACGGTTGAGGGGATTGATGACGCCGGACGGTTATGGGTGCAAGGTGCCAATGTCATGCGCGGCTATTACAAAGCCGATGCACCCGCCGTGCTGCAACCACCACACGAGGGATGGTATGATACGGGCGATATGGTCTCGCTCGATGCACAAGGGTTCATCACCATCAAAGGGCGGCTCAAGCGTTTTGCCAAAATCGGCGGCGAGATGGTGTCACTCACTATGGTAGAGCAGGCTGTGCATGTGCTTTGGCCGGACGCCTCGCATGCCGCCGTCACGGTGCCGGATGCAAAAAAAGGAGAGCAAATCGTGCTGCTTTCGACGCACGCACAGGCCGAGCGCGATGAGCTGATCCGCCATTTCCGCACCCAAGGCATCTCTGAACTCGCGATCCCAAAACGGATTGTGAAACTCGAAACGCTCCCATTGCTTGGTACCGGTAAGGTGGATTATGTTGGGGCGCAGCAGGTGGCTTTACGCTCGGATATGTAACAAATGCAGTTTTCTGTTTTCTCATTTTCAGAACTAACAACACATCAACTCTACACCATTCTCAAATATCGTCAGGAGGTGTTTGTGGTGGAGCAGCAATGCTGGTATCTGGATTGCGACGATAAGGATCAGTATGCGCTGCACGTGCTTGGAATGGATGATGATAAGTTAGGTGCATATGCACGAATACTACCTCCTGGTCTTGCCTACCACGAACCTAGTATTGGCCGAGTCATTGTAGAAAAGACACTGCGCAAAACTGGATTGGGCAAGACGCTGATGCGCTACTGTATGGAGCAAGTCTATGCGCGTTATGGGCGCCAGACGATTCGCATTGCAGCGCAATGTCAACATGAGGCATTTTATTCTCGTATGGGTTTTGTGCCGGTGGATTCGGTCTACGATCTCGATGGCATCCCCCATCAGGATATGAATTTACATGCATAAACGGTTTGTGTAACCTTACGCGTGCATGGCAAAACATCCGGTACCGTTTCACACACTGCTCAAAGGCGTGATTATTATCTCAAGCCCGTCGCTTGCGATTTTGTCCATGTATGTGGTGTTCGGTACGCTTAATCTTGGGCATTTCCTGCTTGCCTACACGTTGATTCTGGTGCTCTCGGTCATTTTTATTCGTCCCTTGCTTTCCAATGCGGCCATGCTGACCGAGTATGTGCGCAACCTCTCGCAGGATCAGAAAGTCAGCCCACCGGAACTGAGTATGCTTTCCACCATGACGGATCTTTCACATGCACTTGAGACCTTGCAGCGTTCCTGGGAAGGGCGTCGCCAGCAGATGGAGCATATCATCACCGAGCGCGAGATACTGGTGGATTCACTGCCCGATATTCTCATCATGACCAACGACGAACAGGTGATCCTCAAAACCAACAAGGCCTCGCGTCAGCGCTTCGGACAGAATCTGGCCGGACGCAAACTGCATGAGGTGGTGAATAACGATCGGTTGCTGAATACGGTTGCCTCGGTGGCAGGTGATTTCAAGCCACGCGAAATCGAGTTTTTGTATGTGGCGGACGAGCCGCGTGATTACCGCGCGGTGGTCGAGCGCTTTCCAGTGCCATCACCTGGCGGTATCTCGATTATCATTACACTTACGGATGTAACCGAACTCAAACAACTCGAAAAAATGCGCGCTGACTTTGTGGCCAATGCGTCGCATGAAATCCGTACACCTCTTGCGAGTATTTCTGGATTTATTGAGACGTTGCGTGGGCCTGCGAAAGACGATGCTCAGGCACGCGAGCAGTTTTTGCAGGTGATGAGCGAGCAGGCAACCCGCATGACGAATCTCGTCACCGACCTTCTGTCGCTGTCTAAAGTCGAGATGAACATGCACACCATTCCCACGGGTAATGTGGATGTGGTGCGATTGCTGCGCGCCGAGAAAGACAATCTGCAATGGCAGGCCAAGGATAAAAACATGCAGATCATGCTTGAGGTATCGGAGGATCTGCCTGCGGTGCGCGGCGATGAGAGCGAACTGCGTCAGGTGTTTCATAATCTGGTAAGCAATGCGATCAAGTACGGTTATCCGGATACGGAAGTAACGGTGAGCGCGAAGGTGACGGCATCGCTGCCGTCGGATCCCAATTTCATATATCGCGAGAAAGTGGTGGTGGTTTCGATCACCGATCGTGGGGAGGGTATTCCTCGTGAACACCTGCCGCGACTGACCGAACGTTTTTACCGTGTGGATTCGGCGCGCACCCGCACCATCGGTGGCACAGGGCTGGGGCTTGCGATTGTAAAGCATATCATCCAGCGTCACCGCGGCGTGATGAAAGTGGATAGCGAGGTGGGGGTAGGGAGTACGTTTTCGGTCTTTCTCCCTCTGTTTGATGATATATAGCCATTTGTAATACATCGTTTTTCTTTCTTTTTGCATTTTCTAAAAAACCCCGCTAGAAGGTGGCTCGACTTTTGAAACGCCTGCCTTGCACCGGAATTGACATCGGCCATGATGACCCCAGCACTGTGGATACTCGCATGTGGCATGATTGGGCTTGTGGCATTCGTGCTCGGCCACAAGAAGGCAAAGTCTCAGGCGGCTGTCTCTTAT
>CAZFOM010000057.1:9752-11802 GCA_964520155.1 uncultured Rickettsiales bacterium | reverse complement strand
CCAATTTACATTCGCCCACCGGATGCTAAGATACCCACTCCCCTCTTTTCCTGAGTGCCGTATGTTCCGATATTTCTTTACTGCCTTTGTACTCCTGTTTCTGACCGGTTGTCAGACAACGCCCGCCCCTCGCGCGCTGGGGGCACCGGATTATACGGATTCACCTCCATTCGGGCTTGCGGTACGTTCCATTGATGTCACTGAGGACTACACGTTTCCAAGCAAAGCGCCACATGTCGAGCATACGATGGATTTTCCACCCAGCGAAATGTTCAAAATCTGGCTTAAAGATCGCATGAATGCCACAGGCGGAGAGGCGTTTATTCAGGTCACCATTCAAGACGCCAGCATTCGCAAAAGTAGTCTGCCCGCTACCCCTGGCATACGCGGCGTATTCACCAACGACCAGAGCGAGAAATTAGATGCCAGCATCGTGGTGGAACTGAGGCTTTATAAGCCTGAACGCGCAATCGCCGTTGCCGATGCCACAGCTCGAGCTACACGCAGCGTCACCGTGCCTGAGAACGCATCGCTCGTCGAGCGCGAACGTATTTTGTTTGATCTTTCCAATGCACTGGTGAAGGACGTAGGGCAAGAACTGGAAAAACAGGTACGGCGCGTATTTGCTTCGTATATCGTGCCATAATTCATGCAGATCTATCTCCCCATTGCGGAAATGTCAGTACATATGCTTGCCGTACTGGCGCTCGGCGGCATCACCGGTATTCTGTCGGGGCTGTTCGGGCTAGGAGGCGGATTTCTTACCACGCCGTTTTTAATTTTCATGGGGATTCCTCCCTCGATCGCCGTGTCATCGGCAGCAAATCAGATTATTGCTGCGTCGTTCTCCGGTTTCCTTGCGCACTGGAAAAAACATAACGTGGACTTCAAAATGGGTACCTTGCTTCTCATCGGAGGGCTTGTGGGTTCATCGCTTGGAATCCTTCTGTTTCGCTGGCTCAAGACCATCGGTCAGATTGATTTCACGATTTCTATTCTGTATGTCACGCTGCTGGGCGGCGTGGGGATACTCATGGCTGTTGACAGCTATCAATCCGTCACCGGCAGGCGTATGTGGCTGCCCGAATTGCCGTTTCGTAATCTCACCGATCGCCTACCATGGAAAATGGTTTTTCCTCGATCGAAACTCACGATCAGCGCGTGGATACCTATTCTGATCGGAATCCTCTCCGGTATGATGGTCTCGATCATGGGCGTTGGTGGCGGGTTTTTCATGATTCCCGCCATGATTTACCTGATGGGAATGCCTGCCACCGTGGTGGTTGGCACGTCGCTGTTTCAAATCGTGTTCATTACCGCGAATGTGACGTTTTTTCATGCCGTGGGCACCCAGACGGTGGATATGGTACTGGCGTGCTTGCTCATCTGTGGATCGGTTGTGGGGGCACAACTTGGCAGTAAGGTCGGGGACAAGGTTAAAGGCGAGCATCTGCGCGCCATGCTTGCACTCGTGATTTTCCTGATCGCGCTACGACTCCTCTACGGATTATTTGTGACGCCGGAAGATATGTACAGCATCACGGTAAGCGAATGATGTACCGATTTCTGATCATTCTCGCAGGGGTGTTGTTTTGCGCACAGGCGCACGCCAAACCCATCATTGCCGATGTATCGGAATACCAGATCCGCATTAATTCCACCTTCACCGGCAAATCCCTGCTGCTGTTTGGTGCGCGGAACGAAACCGGCGATATTGTGGTGGTGGTGCGCGGCCCCAACCGCACGTTCACCGTGCGCAAGAAAGAACGCCGCGCGGGCATGTGGATGAATAATGACTACGCTATTTTTAATAGTTTTCCCGATTACTACCGCACCGTAGCGAGCCGCCCTCTGAGCCAAATTGAGGATCAATCCTTGTTCGATCCGTTTCAGATCGGTGATGATAAGCTGGAACCGTACCTCGATAAAACCAGCGATAGCAGCATGAAAGCCGAGTTTCAGCAAGCGATCATCGAGTACCAGAAGGAAAAGCATTTGTTTGGGAAACAGTGGGATACCACACAGTTCATGGGAGAAACCTTGTTTAAGA
>CAZFOM010000057.1:4121-9734 GCA_964520155.1 uncultured Rickettsiales bacterium | reverse complement strand
TTCCCGATAACATCCCGCGCGGTGTTTACACGGCGGAGGTGTATCTGATTTCCGATGGCATGTTGAGCGGAATGCAGGTGATCCCGATTGAGGTCATCAAAACCGGCTTCGATGCGTTCATTAGCGATGCCGCGCGAAAAACCCCTGCCCTGTATGGTATCGTGTCCATTCTGATGGCACTCAGCATCGGATGGCTTGCAGGGCTGTTGTTCAGACGCACATAATGGAGGAGCCTATGTCGCACGCCTCGCCTTGCACCTACCTCATCTGTACCGATCGCAGCGATGTTTCCCGATCGGCAGTGCGCTTTGCCAGTCTAATGGCGCGAAAGCGTCAGGCCGCGATTGCGCTGCTCCATGTGGTGGAAACCGTGACAATGCAATCCCTGTTTGCGGTAGCCGATCGCATTCAGGAAGAACGGCGGCAGGAAGCCTGGGATATTCTGCAGGAACGCGCGGCAATTGCGCTTGAAATCACAGGCGCCGCGCCCACGCTGATGCTACGGGAGGGCGGCATCGGGGATGAGATTCTCAATGCCATTATCGAGCACCCCCACATCTCCATGCTAGTGCTTGCCGCATCGCCTGAGGTCAGTGGAAAGGGAAAGCTGCTCAAATGGTTGTCTGGGAAACTGGGCGATAAACTCATGATTCCCATTCTGCTGGTGCCCGAAAATCTGACCGATCAGCAAATCGAATTGATCAGTTAAAATTTTTCTGCCGTGGATACGCCTTTGGGAAGGATAATCACTTTGGTGCCTGCGATTTTATCGTGCCAGCCCTGTTTCTGTTTATCGATCCCGATCCACAAAATCCCAAGCCCCAGTGGAAACATGGATACCGCATAGGCGAAGAAGCGCCCAATCGCACGCCCGAGGGTCAGGGGTTTTTCATGCACACTATCCACTACCCGCATCCGCAGCGCGTATTTTCCAGGGGTTGCGCCGAATTTGAGCCAGCACGGGATGACCAGCAACGCCGCCGCTGTCAGTTGCAAAAGGTTATCGATCATCAGTTTGATGAAAAACCCTTCCGCACTGAGACGCTGCGCGGCTTCTTCGGCTGTTTGGGATTGGGTGAGGATATTGCTTACCTGCTCCAGATCCACCCCGCCATAGGTAAGACGCGCAACTCCCTGAAGCAACGGCCATATGATGATCAGCAAAATCGCCAGATCAATTCCCACCGCCAGCATCCGCCGATTCAAATCCGCCGGACGAATCACGGTCTCATCAATCGGTTCCTTCTTTTTCAGCAGAAACATTTATGGCTCCAGAAGCGATGCGATATCTGGCAATATAAGGCGCTTCGCGTCAACCGGTTTTATTCGCGGCACCACCACGATGCGGGGGATCGGATTAAGAAAACGCGACAGGGACGCAATGGTCTCTTCCGGTGTGACCGGCGCCTCTTCCGATTCGTTGACAATCATCGCCTGCACCGTAAGCCCTGCCTGACGAAGCACGTTGTATGCGGTAAGCGTATGACTCAAGGTACCGAGATACGTTCCCGTCACCAGCACCACAGGGATGCCCAGATATTTCATCCAGTCGAGCACGGTAATCTCTGCGTTGATTGGCACCATTACACCCCCCACTCCCTCCATGAGCATCCATGATTCGCTATCGCGAGATAAGGTGTTATCACTCCATTCATACAGGGCGGTTGTTGTTATCTCCTGATTCACGCGACACGCTGCCATATCGGGAGAAAGCGGATGTTCAAAACGCCAGGGTGATACATGGGTGATATGCGGTTCTTCCACCGGTTGGCCAAGCGCTTTAAGCAACTGGCCGGTATCGGATTCCTCGCGCGAGGCGAAACTATATCCGCTGATGATAGGCTTATAGGCCTGCACATTTTTTCCATCACGGCGCAACTGCCGGATCAGCAGGCTGGTGATGAATGTTTTACCAATTCCGGTACCCGTCGCGGTTATAAAAAAGACGTTTTTGCGATTCATTTGCGTGCCCTCAGAAAATGCACTTCCCACGTCACCGGAAGGCCTTCCGGTTGACGGTAAAACAGATGATAGAATTCATCGAGTTTGCGCAATTGCGTCTGCGACATCAGTCGCTTGCTGCGATCCAACCGCTTGTTCGTCGCGCCGATCGCCTTCAGGTGCCGTGCCAGCGCGAGAAACGACGGGGCAAAATGCCTGTAACTCTGGGTCTGAAGTTCTATCGCCTGATAGCCTACCAGTTTCAGCATATCGGTCATCTGTGCTTGCGTGTAAAACGCGCTGACATGCGGATCATCATCCAACATGGAAAAGACATTTTTCATTTCCTTGAGCGTGTGCGTACCAAACGTGGTGAGCCATAATTCGCCGTCTGGTTTCGTCACGCGGAAACATTCATGCAGCGCTTCCACCGGATCATTCACCCATTGCAGGGTGAGCGAAGATAGTACGACATCAAACACACGATCCGCATAGGGTAGATGTTCCAGCGAGGCATTGGCTACCTGCGTGTAAAACCGCTGCTCGGCAGTTTTCTGACACATGCCAAATGCCAGATCACAGCCCCACAGGTCGTACGGTTGCTTATGTTTTGTAAGGATCTCCGCCAGATACCCTGTGCCGCAACCCGCATCCAGCAAATGCGTTGCGTGGGGGATGTCACGCGCATACATCGCGACTAACCGCTCAAGCACATTGCGCTGCAGATCGGATTCAGCATCGTAGGTGTTTGCGGCACGGCTGAAATCCTGTTTAATTTTCTGGGTATCGAACTTCACGCGCGGATCATCTCCAGCCACTCGGCTTCCGATATCACCCGTACCCCCAGTTCTCTCGCTTTTGTGAGCTTGGAACCGGCATCCTGACCGGCGATCACGAAATCGGTTTTCTTCGATACGCTTGAAGCAACTTTCGCACCAAAACGCTCTGCCTGTGCCTTTGCTGCATCCCGTGCTATCGTCTCAAGGGTGCCAGTGAACACCACCGTTTTTCCAGACACCGGAGAGGATACCGTTTCCAGGCGGTAAGGCTGAACCTCACAGACCGCTTCGAGATCGGATAGTATCTGGAGGTTACGCGCTTCCTTGAAAAATCCCAACAGCGAACTCGCTACTTTTTCACCGATACCGTCAATGTTCATCAGATCGTGAAGAGCGGTTTCATCGCCCGATGCTGCATGGCACATGGATTCTTTCCATTTGGCATAGCTACCGTAATTTTTTGCCAGCAGCTTGGCGTTGTTCTCACCCACATAGCGGATACCAAGTGCAAAGATAAATCGATCCATAGCCGGTTTGCTCGCCAGCCGAATGGCGGTAAACAGGTTGTTTACTGATTTTTCTCCGTAGCCTTCCCAGAGACGGATCGGAGTTAGGCTTTCCTTATCGCGCGATTCCAGCGTAAAAATATCTGCCGGTGCATGAATCAGACCACGCGCAAAGAACTCCTCGATCTGTTTGTCGCCCAGACCGTCTATGTTCAGCGCCTGACGCGAGACAAAATGCTTAAGCCGCTCGGTAATCTGCGCTTCGCAGAGCAGGCCGCCGGTGCATCGCCTTACGGCTTCGCCCTCCTCGCGGATGGCTACCGATCCGCATACCGGACATTGTAATGGAAACGTATATGGCTCCTGATTCGCCTTGCGCTGCGAAAGATCGACAGACACCACCTGCGGAATCACATCGCCCGCACGTTGAATGATCACCGTGTCCCCTACCCGCACATCCTTGCGGGCAATCTCATCCTCGTTATGCAATGTGGCATTACTCACCACTACGCCACCCACCGTGACCGGTTTCAATCGCGCAACCGGTGTAAGCGCGCCGGTACGTCCCACTTGAATGTCGATCGCTTCCAATTGTGTTTTTGCCTGTTCAGCCGGAAATTTATGTGCAATCGCCCAGCGCGGTGCGCGGCCTACGCTGCCAAGCTGCTGCTGCCAGTCCAGGCGGTTGAGCTTATACACCAGACCGTCGATATCAAATGCGAGTTTGCTACGTTGATCAAGCGTTTGCTCATAGAGCGAGAGGATATCGGCAACTGTGCGACAAGCGCCAAGCAACGGATGCACGATAAAGCTACATTGCGCGAGGAAATCCCGAATCTGTGAATAGGTTTGTATAGGCACAGGTAACGATTCACTCGCGCCGATGGCATAGACCGCATATCGCAGCCTGCGTGACGCGGTAACCGCCGCATCCAACTGACGAAGCGATCCCGCCGCCGCATTTCTCGGATTGGCAAACAGGGCTTCACCGGATGCCTGTCGCTGCACATTCAACTGCGCAAAATCCGCATGGTTCATGTATACTTCACCACGTACCTCGAGCACTTTGGGCGTATGAGAAATGGAAAGCGCGTGCGGAAATCCGGCAATAGTTTTCATATTTTCGGTGATGATTTCACCGGTTTCGCCGTCGCCACGAGTAGCAGCATACATGAGTTTTCCGTTTTCATAGCGGGCGGAAAAGGATAGCCCGTCAATTTTATACTCACATGTGCATTCAATCGGCTCCTCGGCGGGAAGTTTCAGAAAATGACGAATCCGTTCTTGCCAATCTTCCACGTCCTCACGCGTAAATGCGTTGTTCAGCGACAACATCGGTACCGCGTGTTTCTGTTTGCTAAATGTTTCTAGCGGTGCGGCGCCCACCTTGTGCGTGGGACTGTCAGAACGCACCAGATCAGGAAACCGCTTCTCAATCGCCTCGTTTCGCTGTTTCAACGCATCGTATGCAGCATCCGAGATCTCAGGATTATCCTGCTGGTGATACAACGCATCATGACGCGCGATCTCTCGTGCCAGCCACGCTAGCTCCGCACGCGCTTCTGCTTCAGAAAGCCGATCTATAGCGATCTGTGCAAACGGACTCGTACTCATCCGTGCGCGGCTTTCATCAGTTTGAGCGCGGCTTTACGGGCTTCAGGCGTGACTTCTTCACCAGCCAACATCCGCGCCATTTCTTCCGCGCGCGAGGCACTGTCGAGTGCGATCACCTCGGTGAATGTATTGCCCTTGCGCACCTGTTTGCTCACACGGAAATGCTGCGATGCTGCCGCTGCCACTTGCGGTAGATGTGTAACCACGAATACCTGATGTTTCGCAGCGAGCTTCGCTAAGCGCTTGCCAATCGCGTCCGCCACCGCACCGCCGGTGCCTGTATCGATTTCGTCAAAAATAAGGCAGGGTGTGGATTTTATCCCCGCACAGACTACTTTGAGAGCCAGCATGAAGCGGGATAATTCCCCTCCCGATGCAATTTTATGCAGTGCACCCATATTGGTGCCTTTGTTCGTAGATACCAGAAAGGATATTCTGCTGAAGCCACCCGAATTCCATTGTGTGGGTTCCAGCTTTTCAACCGCGATTTCGAATCGGGTGCTTCCCATCTTGAGAGGTTCCAGTTCCTTTGTCACCTCCCGAACCATTTTCTGTGCGGCTTTCTGGCGCAGGGCGTGTAACGCTTCTGCTGCAGCTTCATACGTTTTTCGCGTGCTTTCGCATTGTGCCAATAGCTGCTTTTCCTGCTGTCCGCCCTGCTCGAGCGATATCACTTTGCTTTCAATGTCCGATCGCAGTTGTGGTAATTCTTCCACCCCAACTTGATATTTCCGAGCCGCTCCACGCAATGCGAACAGGCGCTCTTCCATCTG
>CAZFOM010000057.1:3650-4111 GCA_964520155.1 uncultured Rickettsiales bacterium | reverse complement strand
ATTGTGCGTCATAGGTGCTTTCTTCACGGACTCGTTCTAAACGATCCAGAGCCTCGGATGTCTCATTCTGTGCCGATTGAAGATGTTGCAAAACCGGTTCCAGTCCCACATTCTGCGTTACGCCGGAGCGCGAAAGCAGCCGTTCAGCACTCGCCAGAGAGGATAATACGGGTTTTATTCCCTGTAATTCTTCCATCGCATCGTGCAATAGCTGATGCAGTTTTTCCGATTGCATCATGCGTGTACGGCGTTCCGATAATTCCTGTTCCTCACCCGCTTTGGGGTTCAGTACCCGCAATTCGCCAAGCATGTGTTTCAGGTATTCCTGCTCGCGTTGCAAAACGGCATATGACGCACGGTACTGTTCCAGCGCCGTTTCGCTTGCTCGCCAGGCGTGATACGCGGTTTCTACGCGTGTGCGTGACGGTTCATGCGCGCCATATGCATCCAGTAGATCGAGA
>CAZFOM010000057.1:0-3640 GCA_964520155.1 uncultured Rickettsiales bacterium | reverse complement strand
AGATGCGTCGCAGGGTTGAGTAGCCCGCGCTGTTCGTGTTGTCCGTGTATCTCAAGCAGCGATTCTCCCACCTGTTTGAGTGCTGCCACGCTCACAGGATGGTCATTGATGAAGCAGCGCGTTTTACCATCGTCCGACAATACACGGCGCAGAATTAGCGTATCCTCATCCGGCAGTCCCAGCGCCTCCAGTTGCTTGCGTGCTTCGCTTACATCGGAAATATCAAACTCTGCGATCACGGTTGCCTGTTTTTGCCCTTGTCGGATCCAGCCGCTTTCGGCTCTTGCTCCGAGTGGCAAGCTCAGTGCATCCAGTAAAATGGATTTGCCCGCGCCGGTTTCACCGGTCAATACACACAGCCCTGACGTGAAAGTCAGATCGGCTTTTTCAATCAGCACGAAATGCTGGATAAACAGGCGGGTAAGCATGGAAAAAAGTATAGTGATCCATCACACTATTGCAACGCTCAAAGCTCCGGCAATATGCGATCCAAAATGCCTTTACGGGTGGCGGATTCGGGCAGGGTTTTCCCTTCCAAAAGCGCATAGCTATCCTTGTACCACTGACTTTTGGGGTAGTTATGCCCCAACACCGAGGCATAGCGCGTAGCTTCCTCGCGCACGCCCAGTCGCAAGTAGCATTCTACCAGACGGTGCAGCGCTTCAGGCACATGGCTCGTAGTCTGGTAGTTATCCACCACAAATTTGAACCGGTTGATCGCGGCGAGATATTCGCTTCGGGTCAGATAATACCGCCCGATCTCCATCTCCTTGCCCGCCAGATGGTCGGTTACGAGATCCTGTTTGATCTTCGCATCGCGCGCGTAGTCGCTATCGGGAAAACGCCGAATCACATCGTTCAGCGCCTGTTGCGCCAGCTGTGTTAATTTCTGATCGCGCCCGACATCCGAAATCTGCTCGTAATAGCTGAGCGCGATGAGATAGTAGGCATACGCCGCGCTTTCATGGTTGGGGTGCATCTTCACGAAACGTTCCAACGTGCCCACGGCGGAATCATAATCCCGCGCGCGATAACTGGCATAGGCGGACATAACCTGCGAGCGCACCGCCCATTCGGAATAGGGATGCTGCTGCTCCACTTCTTCAAATGCCTCTACGGCTTTCTTGAAACTGCCCTCCGCCATCGTATCGCGGGCGCGGTTATACAGAACATCAACGCTTTCCGTGGGGGTTACCGCTGTGTCTTCCTCTTCCGCATCACCAGAGCATCCGCTGAGCAGTACGCACACACAGAAGATCGGCAATACCCAATGTATTGCAACGGATCGTAGGAAAAAGAGGGGTGCGAAAACAGGCATAGGCTTTCTGCTGGTGTAGCCTCAGCCATCACGCATTGCAAGCGATCAGTGCGACAGGGTGTGAACCGGAGTTTTGACTGGAACAAACGCAGGCATCTGGGTGTGCGCTGCTGTGGTCAGCCTCCACGCGGAAGAATCCGCCATCAATGCACGCAGCAGACGGTTATTGATACCGTGCCCAGGACGATAGGTCGTCACGGCGCCGCGAATGCGACATCCCGCCAGAAACAGATCGCCTACGCAATCGAGCGCTTTGTGGCGGAGGAATTCATCGTTAAAACGCAGGCCTTCCTGATTCAAAATGGTATCTTCGCCAAGCACAATGGCATTATCCAGTGATCCGCCACGAGCCAATCCCATGGATTGCAGCTTGGTCACATCTTTCTCAAAGCCAAACGTGCGCGCACGGCTGAGCAGCTGCTTGAAGGTGATTTCACGAAAATCATAAACAGTGCGTTCACGCTTGATGACCGGATGGTTGTAATCAATTTCAATGTCCAGCGCGAACCCGTCAAACGGACGGATCACCGCGCGGCTCTGACCTTCCTGAATCGAAACCGGCTTGAGCACTTCGATCGTATCACGGTGCGCGCTCAGGGTTTTGACGCCAGCGCACTCAATCATAAACACAAAAGGTTCAGAACTGCCGTCCATGATCGGCACTTCCGGCCCGTCGAGGACGACATTGACATTGTCAACGCCCAAACCCCACAGCGCCGCCACCAGATGCTCGACCGTGCTGACACTGGTGCCATATTCGTTGGTGATGGACGTGCCAAGGGTTGTCTCGGTTACATTGAGATAGTAGCCCTGCACGAAGGATTTTTCTTCCTCGATATCCAGACGGATAAAGCGTATTCCCGTATCCGCTTCCGCCGGATGCAGATTCATGCGTACCGGTTTACCCGTATGCAGGCCAATGCCGGAACAGGACACTATGCCAGCAAGCGTAGTCTGATACGCAGAATGAAAATGTGACATGAATACCTACCTTTATATTTCTTCTAAGGAAGGTATGCCCGAACGACAAATCACAGTTTCTTACAATTTATTTCTACACCTTATATTTCAGCTACTTATAGCTTTCCAGCTCATCAATCAGCTCACTTAAAATGGAAAGCCCCTGATTCCAGAATTTCGGATGGCTAGCATCAAGCCCGAACGGCTTGAGTAGCTCTTTGTGCCTGAGCGTTCCACCCGCCTCTAGCATCTGGATATATTTCTTTTCAAAAAGCGCACCGCGACCGGCACTCTTTTCTTTCTGATACGCGGCATATAACGAGTTCACTAAGCAATCGCCAAATGCATAGGCATAGACATAAAACGGGCTATGGATGAAATGCGGAATATACGACCAGTACACCTGGTATTCCGGCCATAATTTAATTGCAGGCCCAAGACTTTCCGATTGCACTTCCATCCAGATCGCGCCGATCTGATCCGGTGTCAACTCACCCTTTCGCCGTTGCGCATGGACGCGTATTTCAAATTCGCAAAACGCAACCTGACGCACCACGGTGTTGATCATATCCTCTACTTTTCCGGCGATCAGACTTTTACGACGTTTAGGATCTTTTTCACGGTGCAGAATCTCACGAAACGTAAGCTGTTCTCCGAATACAGACGCCGTTTCGGCCAGTGTCAGTGGCGTATCGCACATGAGCGGCCCTTGCTTGGCCGCAAGCAACTGATGCACCCCATGCCCCAGCTCGTGTGCAAGCGTCATCACGTCGCGGGTTTTGCCCTGAAAATTGAGCAGCAGATACGGATGCACGGACGGTACGGTCGCATGGGCAAACGCACCAGGTGACTTCCCTGCACGCACTGGCACATCAATCCAGTCATTATCGAAAAATTTCTTTCCTTCTTTTGCAAGTGTCGTCGAAAACGCAGCGTAGGAGGAAAGCACCACTTCCTTTGCTTCTGGCCAGCGAAAAGTGCGCTCAGGCACTTTGGGCAGCGGCGCATTGCGATCCCAGTAATTTAATTGTTTCACGCCAAACCATTTTGCTTTGAGCGCGTAATACCGATGGGAAATATGTTTATAGTTGGACTTGACGGAGTGCATGAGCGCATCCACCACCTCATCTTCCAGCTGATTGGAAAGATTGCGCGACGAAATCGGTGCTTTGAATCCGCGCTTTTGGTCTTCAATCTCCTTGTCTTTCGCAAGCGTATTCGTGATCAGGGCAAACAGTTTGCTGTTATCCTGAAAAACGGAGGCAATCACTTGCGCCGCTGCCTTGCGCTTGTTGGCATCGGGCGAGGAGAGCAGATCCAACGCTTCCGCAGAGGTTAAGGACTTTCCCTGCAGCGGAAACT
>CAZFOM010000056.1:5639-11967 GCA_964520155.1 uncultured Rickettsiales bacterium | reverse complement strand
ATCGTATCCCCCGCCGTGCGAAGACTCTGATAGCCCACTTTCTGCTTACGCAGTTCTGCGCGCAGCAAATCGAGCGTGTTGGTCATGTGCTCTCGAACATACGCCTCCACATCCACCTGTAGCAACAGATGTGAACCGCCCTGAAGATCCAACCCCAGACTCACCGTCTTGGTTGGCACCCATGAAGGCAGCTTCGCGCGGGTCTCAGGCGATAAAACATTAGGCGCTGCAAACACGAAGATGAGCAGACACGCAATCAGGATCGATAGCACTTTCCAGCGAGGGAAATACAACATAATGACTAGCCCGCCTGATTGTCGTTAGCGGTCGCAATATCTGCTTTCTTGCCTTTTTTGGTTTCTTTTTCCTTCGGTTCTTCTTTCGCCGCTTCGGGTTTGCCTATCACCGACACGATCGTTTGCTTCAGTACCTTCACCACCACGTTTGGCGCGATTTCCAGATCCACATGAAGATTATCCGCATCCACTTTCTGTACGCTTGCTACCACACCGCCACCGGTGATGACCTTGTCCCCGCGCTTGATGTTCGTCACCATATTCTCATGTTCTTTGATCTTGCGCTGCTGCGGGCGGATCAGCAGGAAATAAAACACGACAAAGATCAGGATCAACGGAAGAATGCTTGCAAATGGGGACGGCTCAGCCGTCGTGCCCGTAGGGCTACCGGTAGCCGCGGCCGTGCTGGTGGTTGCAGCGGGTGGTTGCTCGGCAAATGCGTCTGAAATCAACATGATAGAATACCTCACCTAGAAATGATGGGTGGGTATATCACTGTCTAAGAAAAATGCAAATACTGTAAAAAAAGCTATTTAAGTTTCGCTTCGTTAAACACAACATGTTTACGCGCCACAGGATCGTACTTGCGGAACGAGAGTTTCTCGGTCTGCTTCTTCGGATTCTTCTTCTTTACATAATAAAAACCGGTATCGGCAGAGCTGACCAGTTTGATAAGTACGATATTCTTTTTAGCCATAGAAATACTATATATTTGGTGTGGGAGGCGGCAAAATAGACATTTTTACGTCTATGTCAAGCCCCTCACCTTTTAACTTTACGTTTGTTTTTCAGCAAGTAAGCTACGACCCCTCCGTTCACCCATCACACACCGCAGGCAAATCTACATGAAAAAGCGCATCCGCAAGGCTGTTTTCCCCGTCGGCGGGCTGGGTACACGATTCCTTCCTGCCACCAAATCCCTGCCTAAGGAAATGCTGCCCGTGGTGGATAAACCCATCATTCATTACGCCTATGAAGAAGCACGGAATTCCGGCATCGAGGAGTTTATCTTCATCACCGGACGCAATAAAAACGCAATCAGCAACCATTTCGACCATTCCTATGAGTTGCAACACACGCTCAGTGCCAAGAACAAGAAAAAAGAACTCGAGCTGACGAGCGAATGGCTGCCGAAAGCCGGATCCATCGTGTTCACCCGCCAGCAGGAACCCCTTGGACTGGGTCATGCGGTGTGGTGCGCGCGTAATCTGATCGAAAAGGATGAGCCTTTCGCGGTGATTCTGGCTGACGATATGGTGCATTCCAAAACCCCCTGCCTTAAACAGATGATCGAGGCCTACGAATCCCTCGGCAAAGGCAATATGGCAGCGGTGATGGATGTACCCCGCGAAAAAACCCGAAGCTATGGTATCCTCGATATTGAATCCTCTGCGTCCGAACGCATTGTGAAAGCCAAAGGGCTGTTAGAAAAACCGGAACCCGATAAGGCACCTTCCACGCTTTCCATCATTGGGCGCTATATATTGGATGGCTCGATTTTTGAAACACTCGAACATCAGGTCAAAGGCAGCGGCGGTGAAATTCAGTTGACCGATGCGATGAGCAGTATGATCCCACAGATACCTTTTTTTGGATTCCGTTTTGAAGGCACGCGCTACGATTGCGGAAACCGTGAGGGGTACCTTGAAGCCAATATCGCCTACGCACTCGAAATCCCGGAAATGAAAGCGCGCGTGAAAGAAATTATCAAAGAGTTTGCCAAAAAAAATTAGCTAAGAAACTCCCATGAAACTGAAAATTACTGTTGTTGGCACGGGATATGTCGGGCTTGTTTCCGGTGTTTGTTTCTCCGAGTTCGGGTTCGATGTCACCTGCGTGGATACGGACGCTGAGAAAATCGCGCTACTGAATCGTGGAGAAATCCCGATTTTTGAGCCCGGGCTGCGATCCCTACTAGAACGCAATGCGCAAGCCGGAAGACTGCATTTTACGACATCGCTGAAAGAACCGGCAGCGCAGTCAGACATCATCATCATCGCGGTCGGCACCCCGCCACGCAAGCAGGATGGTCAGGCCGATATGCAGTATGTGCACGAGGCTGCGCGCCAGATTGCCCCGACCCTCGATCGCTACCGTGTCGTGATGATTAAATCCACTGTGCCGGTGGGCACGGGTGAGGAAGTACGCGAGATCATCACCCGCACAAACCTGAACGCGCAATTCGATATGGTGTCGAATCCCGAATTCCTGCGCGAAGGTAGTGCTATTCATGATTTCATGAAGCCGGATCGCGTGATTATCGGCGTGGAGTCGGACAAAGCGAAGGCGATCATCGCGCAGTTATACCAGCCGCTCGGTCAGGAGATCCCTATTCTGTATTCAGACATCAAAACTGCTGAGTTTACCAAATACGCCGCCAATTGCTTTCTGGCGATGAAAATTGGTTATATCAATGAAATCGCTGATCTTTGCGAGCGTCTCGGCGCCGATGTGCAGCATGTGGCGCGCGGCATCGGGCTTGACCCGCGTATCGGTAGCAAGTTTTTGCAACCTGGCCCGGGATTCGGCGGCTCCTGCTTTCCCAAGGATACGATGGCGCTGATCAAAATTGCGCAGCAGAGCGGTGCGCCCATCAGTATCATCGAGTCGGTCATTACGTCGAACGTCACGCGAAAACATCGCATGGCAAAAAAAATCCGCGATGCACTGGGAGGAACCGCCAAAGGAAAAACCATCGCCATCCTTGGGCTAACCTTCAAACCCAACACCGACGACATGCGCGAAAGCCCTAGCCTGATTATTGTGCCCGATCTGCTGGAGGCAGGAGCGAAACTGCGGTTATACGATCCGCAAGGCATGAAAGAAGCTAAACATCAGTTACGCGGCGATTACTACTGGGCAAGTGATATATACGATTGCATGAAAGGCGCCGATGCTGCCGTCATCCTCACTGAATGGAACGAATTTGGACGGCTGGATCTGAAAAAAGCCAAAACCCTTCTGAAACACCCCACGCTCATCGATCTGCGCAATATGTATCAACCAGAGGCCGTGCGCGCCGAAGGATTCACCTATATTTCGGTCGGTAGAAACTAGGGCGTGTCACCCGTTACTAAGATGATTAATAATGTCTTGCTCAGTTACGTCATCCCGTGGCCTCGACCACGGGATCTAATGACACAAATGCCGTTCTATCCTGATGATGGAATTCCGTCATCTCGAATGGGCATTAACGTGTAGCCTGAGATCCCGCGATCAAGTCGCGGGATGACGATAGAGGATAAACAGGCGGTGCATTATATAAGTCAAATGACCAAAGTAACTGATGGCACACCTAATTATTTTTGTTGTCTTTTGCGAGCTGCATCCCATGCGCAAGCACTTCATGCTGCACTTTGCGCTCCGGAATCGGTGCTTTAAGATGCGTAGGATCTTCATCTTTGAGCCCTTCGGGCACGAGCGTGATGGACTTGGGCACCTCCGTCAAAGCCTGTATCACATCCAGTTGTGTAACCGGAATATCGCCAAAATTGATGGATTTCGGCGCAGCAATCGCTGAGGTCGTGCGATCAAATGTTAAAGCCTTGCTCGACGCAATGGCCGAGAAATTGTCGGTAATGGCTTGCAGTCTGTCCGCGCTGCGCTCTCGTTGCATATCCTGCGCCATCATACGCGTTGGTGTCTGATCGGGGTGCAGCAATTGGGTATTGGGCATCGAAATACCATCGTCATCCAAACGTACGCCGCGCGATGCAGGCGATAGCGTTTCCGCCAGTAATGCCCCGACAATCACCGCTGGTATCGGATTCATTTCCGCATAACGGGCTGCACCCACCTGCTGGAATAGCACTACTTCCTGCCGGATCCGCTCCTCCTGTTTTTTCTTTTCTTCGAGCCTGCTTTCTTCGATTTGTTCTTCGGTGATCTCGCGTTGTTTGTTGATCTTGAGCAGATGGATATTCGTCAGCCAGTAGCGCTTATTCGGTAATCCTTTCAATGTCGCTTTGGTGTCTTCATCGAGATCGGCAAGCTCCGCTTCGCTGATCTCATCGGCGGTCAGTGAGAGCATATCCTGCAGTGCGCCCGATTTATAGATCAGCGCCGCAAAGCCCCCCGCTTTATGATCCTCAATCAATCTCGAATCAAACATCAAGGCGCGAATCACCGCGGCACGATCGCTTGCATTCAGCAGATGGGGGGGAATGCCTGCCTCACGGAGATAATAGAGCTCGGTATCACTTAAGGGGATGTCAAACCCACCGTAATCACTGGCCGTCGCAACCACGCCTAATTCGGACATATAAAGCCTTAAGAAAATGAACTGGGTACAGAATAGCAAAAACCTGTGAACTATTTATGAACTTGCGTCGAGATCCATAACTTTATGATTCTTAACCTCTTTCCAGAATAGCACCCCAGGCAATACGGACACAATCGCAACCGCATAGAGCGCAAGCGAGATCGCTACCCCCATCTCTTCGTTGATTGAAAGCCCCGCATGTGCGTTCAGAAATTGCGCCCCAAACAAAAAGGCCACTTCACGCAACCCCAACCCACCAATCGAAATCGGAATCGTGGCCGCAATGCCAGCGAGTGCATAGAGCAACACATACTCTACACCATGCGTACCATCCCCAATGGCCAGCCACAGCGTCACCACCGCTGCCACCCAGAAACATTGCACAACCGTAGTATAGAGAATCGCGGCAAGGCTCGTTTCATAACGTTGCAGAAGCAGGATCTTCGTGGTCGCAAAATACACGAGCGTCACGATGAGCGCAGCAATCACGATCGCGTATTTGAGCCACCACCAGATGAGGTAGGGCTGTATCCAGGCGAGTAACATGGCCGCCAGTAAACAAAGAAAATATAAACCGCTTGCACGATCCGCAAGCAACTGCTTGAGCACATACAGATACCCATGCTGGGTGTGTTTTTTGATAAAGAAAATTTTGACCGCATCGCCACCAACACCGCCAGGTAGTAGAAAGTTGAAGAAGCCCCCCAGAAACCCCAACTTAACCGAATAACGCTTGCCCAGTGCAATGTCTGCGCGTGACAGAATAAACCGCATCCGAAAAGCCGAGGCAACTTGTGCCAGCGCGACAAAGTTGATCGCAAGGATGAGTTCGAGCGGATGGATATCCTTCACATATCCCCAGATCTTCCGAGGATCCACATGGTAAAACACAAGCAGCAGTATCGCACCCGCGATGGTGATTTTAGTAATATGCGTGAGCGTCTTTTTCATGCGCGTTTTTTCTGTTCGGCCTGCTTGAACATCGCAAGCGCACGGTCGCGCATCTCGAAGTGATCCACAATCGGCGGCGGATAATTCGCAGGTCTTGCACGCACCCATGGTTCGTGAAGATCTTTGTCCGGTAGCATGGCAAGCTCGGGCACATAGGTACGGATATAGGTGCCTTCGGGATCGAATTTCTTGCTCTGCAATACCGGATTGAAAATGCGGAAATAGGGTTGGGCATCGGTGCCGGTGGAGGCCGCCCATTGCCACCCGCCGACATTGGAAGCGCATTCGTAATCCATCAAATGCTGCGCGAAATGTTCTTCGCCCAACCGCCAGTCGAGGAGTAAATCTTTGGTCATGAAGCTCGCCACAATCATGCGTGCGCGATTATGCATCCAGCCGGTGGTGAGCAACTCGCGCATCGCCGCATCCACAACCGGATATCCGGTGCGTCCCTGCGTGAATGCTTGCAATAGAGTCCGATCCTGACTCCAGGCAATCGTTCCTTGGTACTGCGGCTGAAATTCGAGCATCGGCGTGTGCGGAAAATGGTAGAGAATCATGTGGTAGAATTCCCGCCAGATCAGTTCGTTGATCCAGCCTTCCGCATTTGCGCTGCTGAGTGCTTGGCGCATACATTCGCGCACCGATACCAGCCCGAATCGCAGATACGGGGAAAGACGGCTCGTGCCGTGTATGCCCATAAAGTCGCGCTTGTCTTCATAAGACGAAATGCCCGTCCGTGCGAAATTCGACAGACGCCGTCCGCCATCTTCTACTGGCCAGAGCGTAATATCGGCTTTCGCGTACCCAATCTGACGCA
>CAZFOM010000056.1:0-5629 GCA_964520155.1 uncultured Rickettsiales bacterium | reverse complement strand
CTTCGAGGCTTGTTTCTAGATCGAGAATGGTTATCCCGAGTGAGCGAAACTGCTCACGCACACTAGGATAATCCGCATAACGCCCGTGATCCCTGATCACATACTCAGCCGCCATTGCGGGCGAAAAGCGTGCGCGCCATTGCCGCGAGTAAGGAGTAAATACTTTATAGGGTGAACCATCCTCCTTGAGCACCTCATTCGGGGCGTGGATCACATGATCCTTTACCACATGGATGGTGATACGCCCTTTAAGCATCTGGCGAATCGCATCATCGCGCGCGCGTGTTTGCGGTTCGTAATCCTCCTCCCAGCACAGGTGGGAAGCATGAAAATGTGAGGCCACTTGTGACCAGATCTCGCGAGGCTTTCCGTAAGCGATGATCAACCCGCCACCGCGCGCCATCAACTGCTTGTGCAATATGCGACAGGTTTCCATTAGGAATGTGAGGCGTCTATCTTCTTTATTCTGAAAACGCGATAAAATATCGGGATCGAAAATAAAAACAGGCTGGACATGGTATGGACTCTCGAGCGCCTTGCTGAGTGCCGCATGATCATGCAGGCGCAAATCGCGCCTTAGCCAGACAAAGGAAAGAGATGAGTGCGTCATAGCACTCTAAACTAGAGAGCTATCACAGAAGTTCAATGCACATTTGCGACTTCGCTCGGCAAATAATCCAGCGGGTTTACGGGTTCCTTGCCACGGCGAATACCAAAATGTAATTGCGCTTCGTTGACCGAGCCGGACTTGCCGACATAGCCAATAATATCTCCCTGCTTCACCACGTCGTTTTTGCGAACGGTGATATCCTCCGCGTGTGCATACGCGGTCATCCAATCATCGTTATGACGGATGATCACCATGTTGCCATAGCCCTTGAGTTCATTTCCGGAATAGACCACTACGCCGTCTGCGGACGCCCAGATCGGCTCGCCTTTGGGTGCCGCGATATTGATACCGTCATTATATTTGCCGCCCCCCTTGCTACCAAAACGGGAAATCACGCTTCCGCCTTCGACCGGCCACCCAAAATTGACCGATGAGAGCGGGGGTAGATCGCGGGTGTTCCACTCGTCACGGTCAGATACGGTGATGCGATCCGGTTCGGTAAGTGAATTCTCAGAACGTGGCGATGGGCGCTCGACCGGTTGCGATTCCTCGATATCCGGCGCATCGAGGTTGCGCGATTCCACTTTGATGGGGCCTAAATCTTTTTCGCCTACGTCATTAATTTCCGCCGTGTCGGAATAATGCACGCGCTCCAGTTCCGGCCCGCGCACCACCTCCCCTACGCGCGAATAACCACGACGGGTGCTGGATGATTCAAACGCGGATTTTCCAAACCAGTCACTTCCCTTATGCACCACGCGGGTGGGATTCTGGGTGCAGGCGGATAGGAATAATACAGATGAAAGTGCAAGCAGTAGGTGCAAGCGCATAGTTTCCCCAATTATTTTTGAATGATTTTTCTCATTCCATCAGGAAAGTGTTAAGAAAACGTAAATCAGCGATGCGGAACCAGCGGCACGAAACGCACCGGCATCAAATGCTGGGTTTGAATGCCATCCGGCGTTTTAACGATACGCAACAAAATCTGATCCGACGTACTGCTACCCACTGGAATCACCATCACCCCACCGATCGCAAGCTGGTCAAGCAGCACCGCAGGCACTTCAGATGCCGCAGCAGTGACAATGATACGATCAAATGGTGCAGCCGCCCGCCAGCCTTTGGAGCCGTCACCCAGTTGGCTCGTGATATTGGTGATACCCAGTGATTGAAACCGACGTTGTGCGACTTTCAGCAGGGTTTCGTGGCGCTCAATTGAATACACACGGCGGCACAGACGCGATAGAATCGCGGCCTGATAACCAGAACCTGTGCCGATTTCGAGCACACACTGACGATCATTGACTTCGAGCGCCCAGGTCATCCATGCCACCACGGTCGGCTGGCTGATAGTCTGCCCCACTTCAATCGGCAACGCCGTATCTTCGTAAGCGCGCTCCAAAAATGCATCCGGCACGAAATGCTCGCGTGGGATCGCCTCCATGGCACCCAGCACGCGCGTATCCGTAATCCCGTTGCGGCGCAGTTGCATGATCAAGCGAATTTTCTCAGACAGAATATCTATGCGCGGCTCAGCTACCGGCATCGCAGTTGCAACAGAAAGCATGTGTAGTCCATGATTTAGAATTCTATGGACTGAATAGCCTCTAAAGATGAATAATCCGTTAAGTCCATCTTGATTGGTGTGATGGTGATGTATTTTTTCTTCATCCACGTCAGATCGCAGTCCTCGCGGTCACGATGCACACCCTCATCCGCCCAGTTCACCCAATAGTATTTCCGTCCCTTGGGATCGGTACCTTCGGTTAGATGCTTGGGCGTATCCCGCCGTCCGTGCGGCACCAGCTTGATGCCCTTGACCTTGGATGGCGGCACGTCGGGAAAATTGACATTCATCATCGTATGCAAGCCCCAACCTTTTGCCGTGAGTTTGCGAATGACATCCGGCGCGTATTTGAGCGCGGTTTCCCAATGAATCACCGGATTGGTTTTCCAGAATTCAAACGACTGGCTGAGCGCAATGGAGGGAATATCGCACAGCGTACCTTCCATTGCCCCCGCAACGGTGCCGGAATGCGTGATGTCTTCAGCAACATTCGCGCCGCGGTTGACACCCGATAGCACCAGACTGATTTTTTTATCTTTCGGTACCAGCACCTTCGCCGCCATGATTACCGAATCGGTCGGAGTACCGAAGATCGAAAAGCGGCGTTCCCCATGCTGCCGGAAGCGGATAGGGTTGGAAAGCGTGAGCGAATGCCCTGCGCCGCTCTGCTCTGCGTCGGGTGCCACCACCCACACATCTTTGGAGAGAGTGCGGGCGATTTTTTCGAGTATCTCCAGACCAGGCGCATGAATCCCATCGTCATTGGTGACCAGAACGCGGGCTTTGGACAGATCTTTGATCACGCGGGTCATGGAGCGATCTTTTCCATTCCGCCCATATATGGTTTCAGCACCTCAGGAATGACTATAGAACCATCCGCCTGCTGATAATTTTCCAAGATCGCAACCATCGTGCGGCCAATTGGTAATCCCGAGCCATTCAACGTATGCACGAACTGCGTCTGTTTCGCATCCTTGCCCCTGAAACGCGCTTTCATGCGCCGCGCCTGAAAATCGCCGCAGTTGGAACAACTGGAAATCTCGCGGTAGGTGTTTTGACCAGGCAACCATACCTCAATGTCATAGGTTTTGCGCGACGCAAACCCCATATCGCCGGAACACAGCAACATTACACGATAATGCAACCCCAGTTTCTTAAGCAACGATTCCGCGCAGGACGTCATGCGCTCATGCTCCTCATTCGATTGCGTCGGATGCACGATACTAACCAGTTCAACTTTGGAAAACTGATGCTGGCGGATCATGCCACGCGTGTCTTTCCCCGCCGAACCAGCTTCTGAGCGGAAGCAAGGAGTGTATGCGGTAAAGCGTAGCGGCTTATTTTTTAGTGTCTCTTCATCCAGAATCGAATCACGCACGAGATTGGTCAGCGGTACTTCGGCGGTGGGAATCAGATAGTGGTCGGTCGTGGTCTTAAACAGATCTTCGCCAAACTTCGGAAGATTGCCGGTGCCAAACAAGGCCACATCGCGTACCAAAAAGGGCGGGATGGTTTCCGTATAGCCAAACTCGCGCACATGATGATCGAGAAAGAATGAGGCCAGTGCACGTTCCAGACGCGCGAGCGCACCCTGCAACACCACAAAACGTGAGCCAGAAATGGCAGCAGCACGTTCAAAATCCATTAATCCCAGTTTTTCGCCCAGATCAAAATGCTCTTTGGGCGTAAAGGCAAAGGCTGGTTTCTCACCCTGCATACGCACCACGACATTATGCTGCTCATCCGCACCCACCGGCACATCTTCCGCCGGTATATTGGGTAAGGAAGAAAGCAGAATATCCAATTCATCCTGCTGCTCGGCAGCCTGCTCAAACGCAGCGATCTTGTCGTTTACCTGCTTGGATTCAGCCAAAATCGCATCCGTATTCTCGCCTTTGGCTTTGGCCATGCCAATGGCTTTCGCCAACTGGTTGCGCTTGCTTTGTAATTCCTGCAATTCCGTAAGCCGTGTGCGGCGTAATTCATCGAGCCGCAAAATCTCAGGCGACTGCGCAGGCAGCCCCCGCTTCTTCATCGCGTCATCAAATACAGCAGGATTTTCGCGGATAAACTTGATATCGTGCATAGTTCACACAGACGGCGTCAGTTCGTTAGAGAGCGCTCCCTTGCGCCGCTCGATCCGGCGGCACAGAAAGATCGAACACTCATAAAGCAGGTATAGCGGAATGAAAAGCCCTATCTGGCTGATGATGTCCGGCGGCGTGAGTAACGCTGCGATCACGAGTAATACCACCACCGCATATTTACGACCGCGCGAGAGTGTGGCGGACTGCACCATCCCCGCACGCGCGAGCAGAGTGAGAATAATCGGCAATTGAAACGCAAGCCCAAAGGCAATGAGCAACTGCATCACCAGCGACAGATAGTCCGCTACCTTGGCTTCCAGTTGGATCGCAAGCCCGCCCTCCGTTGCAGGTGTTTCAAATCCGATGAAAAACTGCCACGCCACTGGAAATATATAATAGTACGCAAGCGCCGCACCCGCGACAAACAACACAGGCGACAGCACAAGATACGGCACCAATACATGTTTCTCTTTGCGGTAGAGGCCAGGCGCCAGAAAAATATAGAGCTGGGTTGCAATTACGGGAAAGGAGAGGAAAAAGCCTGCAAACAGCGACAGTTTTAGATAGGTCACGAAGGCTTCGGTCAATGACGTGTAAATCAGGCGGCGCTGCGACGGATCCGAAAAAGATTCCGCGAGTGGATGCACCAGAAAACTATAAATGCGATCGGCGAAGAAATAAGAACATATGGTGCCCACCAGAATCGACAGCACGCAGATCAGAAGGCGTCTTTTCAGCTCCATCAGGTGTTCAATGATGGGTGAGCGCGAGAAATCTGTTGTGTCCGGTTCACTCACGATTTTTCTCCGGATGTGGAGGCCACATCATTCTTCACCAGATCAGAAATATCATAGACACGCTGTAACTTGCCATCCTGATCCTCAATAAACCGCGGCGCTTCCGTGACTTCGCGCAGATCGGATTCGACCTCGTCCTTGATCTGTGTAATGCCAGAATCATCCATGAGGTTTTTCACGCCCGCGCGCACCTCGTCGGTCATACCCCGTACCTGCTTGATCCAACGTACCGCGGCGCGCAACATGCCAGGCAGATCCTTCGGATCCGCCACCAGCAACGCCACTACCACCACGAGCGCCAGTTCCGAAAAGGAGAAATCAAACATTTAGACTAAACAAACCGTTACAATTTTGGCTTATCGGATTCCGAAGGTGATTTGGTCTGTGCCGAATCCCCGTCTTTTAATCCGTCCTTGAGGGCTTTTACGCCCTTGCCCACATCGCCCATCACACGCGGCAACTTGCCTGCACCAAACAGCCCAAGGATGATCAGCAGAATCACTGCCAGTTCCCAAAATCCTAATCCCATATTCACCCCTCTGGTTATGCCACGGCTTGTAAGCTCAGA
>CAZFOM010000055.1:5955-11968 GCA_964520155.1 uncultured Rickettsiales bacterium | reverse complement strand
GCAAAGCCATTCATGCCCCGGTGCTACGACCCGATTCGATTCATCGCTACCAGCCAATCCGTTCGTGAACAAGCGAACAGCGGCTCCCTGTCATTAATGACATCTGCCCGCTTTGCAACCGCATCCTTACAGGATTACACCTCCGTGAAGCCGGACACTCATTTTAGCAGACATGCAGTAAATACCGGATTTGCCTACGACTATTACATTACTCCTGCATGTCGTGAGTATCAAAACACGCTTATTCATGAGATTTTTCCTACGACACTGTGCGAACCTATTGGACTTATCGAAAAATACAAAGATACCGAACTGGACAAATCGCTTACGGATATTTGTAAGCGTGAAGCAAAAAAATTAAAGCGATTAACATCCGGTATATTACCCGACTCTCCCGACGACGCATTTTCACGCACGCTGCGAAAGCAGATAGGCAGTGTTTACTCTCTCGCGTATATGATGCAGTCGCAACATGGGAAAAACGGCCTTCACGAGCTCGAGCACACTCACTGGGACAGACAGGAAGATGTTCGTATTGTGAATCCCAAAACCAAGAAAATTGATGATCCGTTCATCATTCAGGCATTGGCCATGCATCCATACTTCTGGAAACCCGTCTCTGAGAAACTCAAGGATCATCCTGCAAAACTTAACAGTGCCGATCGATCCATTCTGTATTACTTTGTGCAGACATTACCTCAGAAGCCGGATGTAAAAAGCCGGATGTTTTTTGCTATTACGGATGATATTGTACTGCGCGACAGCTTTGCCGCATATACCTCAGGAAACATTCGCGGCAATCTACATTTATTACAGGATTACAAACGCCCCTTCTTAGCAAATTCTTCGGCTGATCACTATGTGGCTTCCACATTAACGCTTCCAGGCATCGTAGAGCATGATTTGCTTTCTCTCGTGCCTGCCGCACTCACCGACCCTATCGATGGCAACCCTGTTGTGGAGAATCTGATCTCGAGCATTCGGAAAAAATGCCAGCGCATTAAAGAATACGGTGTGAAACGCTGTATAGATTCTCCAAAGTTCAAAGAGTTAGCTACCGATTATGAGGACATTCTCTCAAAGTACGCAAGGCAAGCAGGCGCAGCAAAATAGCGTGGTTCTTTGCCTAGTCACCCTCGGTTAGTAATCTCTGGAATGCCGCGCTCGCGGTACTCGCTCGCAATGACGACTCATTACGCCATCGCGAGGCCATTAGGCCGTGGCGATCCAGCATAGCCACATGAGTTACATATACCCCATGATCTTTGCGATGCTTAGCATCGCCATCGCATCATGGACGATTATCCCGACGAATATCAGAGAAGCCGCGAAGAGTGGTTTAGCTCGGAAGAAGCCGATGATAAGCGGAAAGATGCTGTAAAGCGGCAAATGCTGGAATAACAGAATCCACACCCCAAAGCGGCGAACGATACGTTGCAGTTTGGAATAATGTTCGTCATCCAGAACAAACCATTTTTTGTCTTTGAAACAGACCAGCAACCATCCGGCTAAGAAATTCATCATCTGCCCGAGCGTGCCCGCAACCGATGATACCAAGAGCGCGAGCCATTTGGACGGGTGATCAAACGCCGCAAAGCCAAACAGCATATATTCGGACTGGCGCGTAAACAGTATGTTTGCGAGGAAACTGTTTAGTGCAAGATCTGTCCAGAGTTCCATAGCCACCTTACCGATTTGCGTAGCAAAGAAATTCGATATTACCCTTAGGCCCCTGAATGGGACTGGGGACGATCCCCACCACATTCCAGCCTTCCGTGACAAACCAGTTCTTTATGTCATCACACACGGCTTGATGCAACGAAGGATCGCGCACCACTCCCCCTTTGCCCACCTTAGCCGCGCCAACTTCAAACTGCGGTTTGATGAGCGTGATTACCTGCGCGTTCGGCTTACAAAGCGAAAGTACCGCAGGTAGGACGGTGCGAAGGCCTATAAAACTGGCATCGCATACCACGAGGTCGAGCGGGTCGGGAATCTGATCGGAGGTGAGATAACGCGCGTTGGTTTTTTCCATGACTACGACGCGGGGATCGTTGCGTAGTTTCCAATCGAGCTGCCCCTGCCCAACATCCACCGCATAAATTTTAGATGCCCCCTGCGTGAGTAACACATCGGTAAAGCCGCCAGTTGAGGCGCCAATGTCCGCAGCAATAAGACCTTTAACTTCGATGCCAAAATGCGTGATCGCATGTGCGAGCTTTTGCCCTCCGCGCGATACCCACGGATGTTCCGGTTCTTCGAGTGTGAGTTCAATATCATCGGAAACAAGATCACCGGCCTTATCGAGCACGGTGGTGCCGGCGCGAACCTTGCCGGATAAAATCCATTGCTGCGCTTCGGTGCGGCTTTTGACTAAACCGCGCTCGGTGAGTAATAGATCGAGACGAATTTTCGACACTAGGTCAGAACTGATTAATGTTGCGGTATGGCATTGAGACAGATGGTGCTGATCCTAGACGGATTCTTTTCAGTTTTCCAGAGTCGTCATTCCCGCGCACGCGGGAATCTCACCATCAAGAATGCAAAAACTATCTCAAGAGATGCCTGCGTTCGCAGGCATGACAATATAAGATATTGGGTGATTGTTTGATGTGCGAACGGAACTCGCAGTGGTATCTAGCGTATCAACACTATCTGCACTCGTGACATACGGTAAGACGAATGAAGCCTGAGCCTAGCTTTTGCGCGAGACTACAAATTCGGCGAGCGTGCGAAGCTGGTCGGCTTTCTTGTCGAACACATCGAGATGCGAGATCGCCTGACGCGCAAGAATTTTTGCCTGTTCGCGCGCACGGTCAATCCCCATCATCGAAACGAGCGTCGCCTTACCGCGATCGGCGTCTTTCTTGACACCTTTGCCCACTACGTCGCGTGTGCCTTCGGCATCGAGCAGATCGTCGGTGATCTGGAACGCGAGTCCCATATCATGCGCGTAGGCGCGCAGATTCTGGCGCAACATACGCGGCGCTTTGCCCAAAATCGCTCCCGCTTCGCAGGACACCGCAAACAGCTCGCCGGTCTTGAGGCGCTGCAGGCGGATGATTTCTTCCACCGTCATTTCTTTATTCTCAGATTCCAGATCCATCATCTGACCGCCGACCATCCCGCGATAACCGGACGCTACCGCCAATGTCGAGATCAACTCGCAACGCACCGACGGATCGGGATGCACACGCGCATCCGAAAGCACCTGAAATGCAAATGTCAAAAGCGCATCGCCGGCAAGAATAGCCGCGGCTTCGCCGAATTTAATATGACACGCAGGCTGTCCGCGACGCAGATCGTCATCGTCCATCGCCGGTAGATCGTCATGGATTAAGGAGTAGGTATGGATAAATTCAATCGCTGCTGCCGTCATGAGCGAGGAATCGCGGCTCACGCCAAACAGATGCGCAGACGCCACGGTGAGGAACGGACGCAGGCGTTTTCCGCCCGAAAGCGACGAATATCGCATGGCTTCGATGACCGTCTGCTCGCCGCCTTTGCGCGTGGAAGACGCCTTGAAGTTATCGTTATGCGAGGCCGGAAAGGACAGAATGTTGGCCATATCGCCGTGATCTTCAAGTGGCAATAAGCGATCCATCTTTTCGGTGAGGGCTTCGGAGACTTCCTGCAATGCTTGCTGAAGATTAATCACATGTGTTCCTTATCTGATTATGCCGGATCCAGCGGAGCGAGCGCGAGATTACCGTTCGCATCGCGGATGATTTTGTCCACCCGCAACTTCGCATCGGCGAGTTTCTTTTCGCAGTGCGTCTTGAGTGCGGCCCCGCGTGTATAATCGTGAATCGAGGATTCGAGATCCCCCTGCCCGCTTTCGAGCTTGCGCACAATCGCCTCGAGCTCGGACAACGCCTGCTCAAACGAGAGATTCGCAATGTCTGCGGTGGATTCTGCGGGTTTTTTGGTGGTCATAGATCCCTGTTTATTAAGCCGATGGATATTATGGAAGTTGACGTACCTAGGCAAGTGATAATACATACCGACGCATGTTTGAATCGCTCTCACAACGCTTAAACGGAATTATCGGCAAGCTCAAAGGCCGTGGCACCTTATCGGAAGCTGATATTGACGCGGCCATGCGCGAAGTGCGGATTGCCCTGCTTGAGGCCGATGTCGCGCTGCCGGTCGTCAAGCAATTTACCCAAAGCCTGAAAGAAAAAGCGCTTGGTGCGGATGTCATCCAAAGCGTTTCGCCCACCCAAATGGTCATCAAGCTGGTGAACGATCATCTGGTGGAGTTGCTCGGAAGTGAAAACAGCGAACTGAATCTGGCTACTCAACCGCCAGCAGTCGTGATGATGGTGGGGTTGCAAGGCTCTGGTAAAACCACTTCCACCGGTAAACTCGCTTTGCGTCTCAAAAACAAACAGAACAAAAAAGTATTGGTTGCCTCGCTGGACGTCTATCGCCCCGCCGCGCAGAAACAGCTTGAGACGGTGGCTGGTCAAGCCGGTGTGGCTTCGCTACCGATTGTCGAAGGAGAAATGCCAGCAACAATTACGGAGCGGGCACTCAAGGCCGCTCGCCTTGAAGGATTCGATGTGCTACTGCTCGATACCGCCGGTCGCCTGCATATAGATGACGCGCTGATGCAGGAATTGCAACAAGTCAAAGCACTGTGTTCTCCAATCGAAACCTTGCTGGTGGCTGATTCCTTAACCGGACAGGATGCGGTAAACATCGCGTCTGAATTTAACGCCAAAATCGGGATCACCGGTATCGTCATGACCCGTCTCGACGGCGATGGTCGTGGTGGCGCAGCACTATCCATGCGTTCAGTCACCGGACAACCCATTAAATATATGGGCGTTGGCGAAAAACTCTCGGAGTTCGAGGAATTCCACCCCAAACGCATCGCCTCACGCATTTTGGACATGGGCGATGTAGTCTCGCTCGTCGAAAAAGCTGCCGAAGTGGTGGATCAGGCCGAAGCCGAAAAAATGGCCGCCAAGCTCAAGGAAGGCAAATTCGATTTTGACGACCTGCTGTCGCAACTGCGTACCATGAAGAAAATGGGCGGGTTCGGAAGCATTATGGGCATGTTGCCAGGCATCGGACAGATCAAGGAAAAGATGAAAGAAGCGAATGTGGATGAAAGCATGATCGGCAGGCAGGAAGCCATCATCCTCTCGATGACAATCAAAGAACGCAAAAACCCCAAATTAATTAACGGCTCACGCCGCCAACGCATCGCGAGCGGTTCCGGCACCAGCGTGCAAGAAGTCAACAAGCTGCTCAAAGCCCATCAGCAGATGGAAGGCATGATGAAGCAGATGAAAAAACTCGGCAACAAAGGCATGATGCGTGGGGGGCTTGGGAAGCTGTTGGGGGGCTGAGTGGAAGAACTGGAGAATTGGAGAACGGAAGAATTGAAGAAATAAAATGAGCCTCCATTCCTGCGACTTGTCTCGCCGAAGTACTTGTGCGTAGGCGGAAAGCAGGAATCCGTGCTAAAAGTCGGGCAAATCCGCTTTCGATCGCCCAGCCTTGAGGTTGGGAACATTGGGAATAGGGATATCCGTACCAAGCGATGCCTCGGATACATCTGCAAGCCTTACAGCTGTCGCCAGATTGAGTAGATCCGATGTCGCCTCCGCAGCCTGCTTGGCAGCCGGATCTCCCCCTGCAACCGCTTTTGCAAGCCCTTCACCCGCGACCTTCGCAGCCACCAACGCAGCCGGATTGATCATTTTTAGCACTCCCGATGTTTTTCTTACTTACTATCATTCTATCACGACGGCATGTTAACCATTGTGAATCTATCATGAATATGGTGCTTTTCAGCGGTTATTCCGCACACTCATTTTCCCCTTTTCAAGCTCGATCTACAGTGCTATAAGCCCCACCCTCTAACCCATATCCTGCAAGGAAACCTATGTCGCTCAAGATTCGTTTGTCCCGAGGTGGCGCCAAAAAAGCCCCTTATTACCGTTTGGTGGTGACCAATTCTCGCAGCCCGCGCGATTCCAAATTCATTGAGAAGCTCGGT
>CAZFOM010000055.1:0-5945 GCA_964520155.1 uncultured Rickettsiales bacterium | reverse complement strand
TGGGCGCTATTACATCCGCAACCGCTGCTCGCTTTCTGCGTCAGGCTAGTGTCTCTAAGGTGAAGCCGACCTACACCCCGAAAGCCAAAGGCACGGGCGTGAAGAAAAACAAGGGTGGTGATGCTGCCGCTCCGGCTGCCGCTTAATCCTGATTCGTTCGCGGTGTCGGTATGAATGATACCGAACCGATGATTCTTCTGGGAAAAATCCTGTCGCCGCATGGTGTGCGAGGTCAGGTCAAAGTCTGGTCGTACGCCGAGCTTCCCTATAATCTGGTCTCTTACGGTGCACTCTATGATCGCACTGGAAAGCGTCAATTTCGTCTCACGCTGCATGGTCAGACCCAAGGCGGCCTGATTGCCGATATTGAGGGCGTCACCACACGCGATGAGGCCGAGCGTTTACGCAATACGGAACTCTATGTTCCACGCACCGCGCTTCCAAAACCGGAGCAAAACCAATACTATCAGAATGACCTGGTTGGCCTGCCCGTAGAAGATGAAACCGGAGCGGTGTTTGGCACCATCGCAGGATTCCATCATTTTGGCGCCGGTACTGTCGTCGAAATCCGCCTGAAGGCCACCGGCAACAGCGAACTCTATGCCTTCACTGCTGCGACCTTCCCTGTCATTGACGTCGCACAGAAGAAAATTGTTATCCACCCGCCAGAAGAAATCGTAGCGGATGCTAACGAGTAGGCTGTACTGTCTCAGCATGTACGACTTGTCCAGTTTGCTTTGAAGTTTGAATAGCATCATCAAGCGTTCTCGTTATATTAGGTGCCTCTTGCTTGAGTCCTGCCTTCAATAACATTTCTCCAATTTTCACTGCATCTTCATGCCCAAGCAATGCAAATTTTCCGTCCTGCCCTTTCTTAAAAAACTCGATAGTACCTGCACCATCACCAAACGACTGAGTAACCATCTCTACTGTTCCATCAGAAACATTCAGAGCTTCTCGAGAGGCTTTAACACCAGCCCCTGCGTTAAAAAACTTAGCTCCATCTCCTTGTGCTAACTGAAGATTATCAACATCCTGAGCAGAAACTCTTAACTCTACTTTAGCTTGCTGTTGGTTATTGTTTACTGTGATACCTGATACTGACATATTGACTCCCAGCTTGTTTATTAATGTCAACTTACCCCCCCCCCATTAATTTTTGATTGACGAATCGTTAAGTTTTTATGAAAATCACCATCCTCACCCTCTTTCCTGAAATGTTTCCAGGCCCCCTCGCACATTCGCTGGTGGGCAAGGCCTTGAAAGAAGGGATATGGTCACTGCAAACGATGCAGATCAGGGATTTTGCAACTGATATACATCAGAAAGTGGATGATACCCCTTACGGGGGCGGAGCGGGGATGGTCATGAAACCCGATGTGTTGGATCGTGCCATTGAGGCCGCAAAAGCCGAAAATCCCGATGCAACGCTGATTTACTTTACGCCAAGGGGGCGGTTGCTGACGCAAGCGTTGGTAGAGGAGCTTTCAGCTTCCAGCTTCCAGCTGTCAGGAGAAAAACAAGCTGACAGCCGACAGCTGAAAGCTACCCCCTCCCTCATACTCCTCTGTGGCCGCTACGAGGGGGTGGATCAGCGGGTGCTGGATCACCACCAACCGCTTGAGATCAGTATCGGGGATTATGTGCTTTCGGGGGGTGAAATGGCCGCGTTAACCTTTTTGGATGCGGCTGTGCGCCTGCTTCCGGGCGTGGTAGGGGACGCGGAATCCGTGGCGGAAGAAAGTTTCGGAAATACTGAAGATTACGCTTGCCTCCTTGAATATCCTCATTATACTAAGCCGCCGCTTTGGAATGGGTTTGGCGTCCCTGAGGTATTGCTCTCGGGAAACCACGCCAAAATCAAGGCATGGCGTAAACAACAAGCGCAGGAGATCACCCGCACCCGCAGGCCGGATCTTTGGGCAAAATATAGCAAGCCGTAAGGCTTTACGACTAGGACGAAAAGTATAAAGAGGAACCTTATGAATCTGTTGCAAAAACTGGAAAAAGAACAACTCGATAAACTCAGCAACGGTAAAGTTGTTCCCGAATTCGCGCCAGGCGATACGCTGCGCGTGAACGTGAAAATCGTCGAAGGCGCGAGCGAGCGCGTACAGGCATTTGAAGGCGTGTGCATTGCCCGCAAAAACCGCGGCCTGAATTCTTCTTTCACCGTGCGTAAAATTAGCCACGGCGAGGGCGTTGAGCGCGTGTTTCCACTCTATTCTCCCCGCGTTGCTTCAGTCGAAGTGGTGCGCCGCGGTGAAGTCCGTCGCGCAAAACTCTACTATCTGCGCGGTCTCACCGGTAAAGCCGCCCGCATTACCGAGAAAATGCAGAATCAGGATAGTGCTGACGCCGCCGCTGCTGAGTAGTCTTATTGTCATCCCTGCGAACGCAGGGATCTCTTTCACAAGATATACTATCTGATATAGAGATTCCCGCGTACGCGGGAATGGCTCGTGTTGATATGTATGATGTGAAAGAATTTTTAAGATGACAAAAGCAAAAACCCTCTACGACAAAATTTTTGAATCCCACCTCGTGCATCAAGCGGATGATGGCACCTGTGTGCTCTACATTGACCGCCATCTGATTCATGAAGTGACCAGCCCGCAGGCGTTTGAAGGGCTGCGCGTGGCAAAGCGCAAGGTGCGCCGACCCGATGCAACGCTCGCCGTGGCTGATCATAATGTTCCCACCACACCGGATCGCAAGCAAGGCATCAAGGACGAAGTCGCGCGCATTCAGGTGCAGACACTCGAGGATAACTGCACCGAATTCGGTATCACCTATTTCAAGATGGATGATAAACGCCAAGGCATCGTGCATATTGTCGGCCCTGAACAGGGGCTCACCCAGCCTGGCATGACGATTGTCTGCGGCGATTCGCACACCTCGACGCACGGGGCATTCGGCGCCCTCGCCTTCGGCATCGGCACGTCGGAAGTGGAGCATGTGCTCGCCACCCAAACCCTCATTCAAAAACGCGCCAAGAATATGCTGATTCGCGTGGACGGTGAATTACCGCCGGGCGCGACCGCCAAAGACATCGTGCTCGCCATCATCGGAAAGATCGGCACTGCCGGCGGCACCGGATACGTCATGGAATATGCCGGCGATGCCATCAAGAAACTCTCGATGGAAGGGCGCATGACGATCTGCAATATGTCGATCGAAGCAGGTGCGCGCGCCGGACTCATCGCACCGGATGAAACGACATTTGCTTACATCAAAGGCCGCCCGTTTGCACCGCAGGGCGCAGATTGGGACAAAGCCGTTGCCTACTGGAAAACCCTGCCCTCCGACGTGAACGCGAAATATGACCGCGAGGTGGTTTTGAATGCGAAAGACATCATCCCGCAAGTGACGTGGGGCACGAGCCCTGAAGATGTGTTGCCGATTACTGGTGTGGTGCCAAACCCCAAAGACATCGTGGATGAAAACAAACGTAAATCGATTGAACGCGCGCTCGACTATATGGGGCTCACTGCCGGCACCAAACTCACCGACATCCCGATTGATAAAGTGTTCATCGGTTCATGCACCAATGGCCGCATCGAAGATTTCCGTGAAGTGGCCAAACTCGTGAAAGGTCGCAAAGTAGCTAGCAACGTGAAACTCGCGATGATCGTGCCCGGATCCGGACTCGTCAAAGAACAAGCCGAAAAAGAAGGCTTGCATAAAATTTTTCTGGAAGCCGGATTCGAGTGGCGCGAACCAGGTTGTTCGATGTGCCTTGCCATGAACGCCGACAAACTCGCTCCCGGCGAGCGCTGCGCTTCCACCTCCAACCGCAACTTCGAAGGCCGCCAAGGCCGAGGCGGCCGCACGCATCTCATGTCGCCCGCAATGGCAGCGGCGGCGGCGGTGACGGGTAAATTGGCGGATGTGAGGGAGATTGCGGGCATAAAAGTACTGACACAGGGCGCCGCATGACCTTGTTCCAAAAACTCGCTGCTTTCTTTTCAAAAGTATTCAACCGAAAAAAGAAAGATGACGAGTGGGCAAAGCGTTTCGATGGAAAGCCTGCAAAGCCTGATAATTTATTGCCACTCGATCCGAACGATCCGTGGAAGACGTGAAGTAAGTCATTCCTGCGAACGCAGGAATCTCTATTACAAAGAGGTCGGACGAGGAATTTGGATAAAGAGATTCCCGCGTATGCGGGAATGACAAACAGAAGAAATATATGGAAAAGCATTTCTATGTTTATATTCTCGCAAGCAGGCCTAACGGCGCGATCTATATTGGGGTGACCTCGGATTTAATCGGACGAGTCTATCAACATAAAAATGAGATGACCAAAGGACATACAAGCAAATACAAGATTAAAAATCTGGTCTATTTTGAAGTATATGATGATGCTGAGAATGCTATTTTAAGAGAGAAGCGATTGAAGAAATGGACAAGGGCGATGAAGAATGAATTGATTTCAAGTACAAACCCCACCTGGGATGATTTGTATGCAAATTTGTTCTAATCTCGTCATCCCTGCGAACGCAGGAACCTCTGTGCCAAAAGGGTTGGACAAACAAATTGTACAAAGAGATTCCCGCGTGCGCGGGAATGACGCAGTGAAAATGGTATATAAACACTCTAACGTCGTTCCTGCGAACGCAGGAACCTCTGGAGCAAAAGGGTTGGACAAACAAATTGGATAAAGAGATTCCCGCGTACGCGGGAATGACGGAGTGTTGAGGAAAAATGGATAAAGTAAAAACAGAAGATTTGAATTTTTATTTAGCCATGGGCGAACAACCTGATTCATCCTCTATCCCCTATGAACTTGTTTCTCGTGAGGAACAAAGACACAGAGATATTAATGAGCTGTTACGCCAAATATCAAATCATACTGAAGAAACAAAAATACAATTAAGCGACATAAACGATCAACTTTATTCACAGCTAGAAAGAACTAACGATATTTTACATCGTAGTGAAGTTTTTCTAAATTTTATTGCAGACATGCAAAAGCATTCTTATTCGGGAATACTCTGGATAATTGTAGCGCTGCAATTGGTGATTTGTTATAGACTAATCTTTTAGAGTTACAAAAATGCAAAAATTCACCCAACTCACCGCTATCGCTGCTCCGCTGCCAATCCAGAATGTGGATACGGACATGATTATTCCGAAGCAGTTTCTCACCACCATCAAGCGCACGGGACTTAAGGAAGGCTTGTTTTATGAAATGCGCTATACGGTCGAAGGCAAGCGCATCGATGATTTTGTGCTGCACAGAGAGCCGTATACGCATGCACAAATTCTGGTGGCGCGGGATAATTTCGGTTGCGGTTCTTCGCGTGAACACGCGCCATGGGCACTGCTGGATTTCGGCATTCGCTGCGTGATTGCGCCTTCTTTCGCCGATATTTTCTTCAATAATTGTTTCAAGAACGGCATTTTGCCAATCGTGCAGCCAAGCACCGTCGTGGAAGAATTGCTGAACCTCGCAACCAGTGATCCAAAAGCTGAGTTCTCGGTTGATTTGGCAGCTCAGAAACTGCGCGCAGGAAACAAGGAATTTTCGTTTGACGTGGATCCGTTCCGCAAACATTGTTTGCTTAACGGCCTCGATGATATCGGTCTTACGCTTGAGAAATCCGCGCATATTGATACGTTTGAAGCGAAAAATAAAACAGTAACGCCGTGGTTGTATAAAACGACTTAACTGTCATGCCGCACTCGTTGCGGCATCCAGACCAGACCCCGCAACATGTGCGGGGTGACACATAAAAAAGGAACATCCCATGCCCCAATTTGTTGTGATTGCACATGACTATACCGATGCCGGAGCGCTGGAGCGTCGCATGAAAGTGCGTCAGGCACATACGGATCTGATTAGCGAGATGCGCGCCGAAGGAAGAGTTCTCTGTGGCTTGGCACTGCTCGATGCAAAGGGGCAGATGCACGGGTCGGTTGTGATCTGCAATATGAAGGAT
>CAZFOM010000054.1:0-12175 GCA_964520155.1 uncultured Rickettsiales bacterium | reverse complement strand
CCCATCGGGTATGTGCTCGCAGCGATCATCAGCTTCTTCTTTCTGTCGCTCTATCTCTTCTTCATTCTGCGCATGAACCGAGGGCAGCCTACGGATTTTGCCTTGCTCAAAACCATCGTCAGTGAACAGGCAAAACCACTGTTTATTGCTTCCAGCATTATTGCTGTCGCCGCCTCCATTGGTTCTGTGCTGCTCATCATCCCGGGACTGTTTATTCTGACATTATACATATTTACGCCCTTGCTGATCATCGACCATAAAATGCCCTTCTGGGATGCGATGGAAACCAGCCGCAAACTGGTGCTGGGAAGCGGCACCGAAAATTTGGGGGTGATTTTTGCGCTAGTTGTGATCAATTTTGTTGGCGCATTACTTGTGTTTCTACCGCTTCTGATCACGCTACCCGTTACGATCAGCAGCTTGTGCGAGATGTACGACGAATTGTTCAACGTCTAGCAGAAACAAAATTCTCATCCTGTGGATAAACAGGTTTCATTTGTAAAAAAACAAGAAAAACTTGCATCACAACCATCTAATGCTTTTCTCAATACAGAAGATGCGTTAAGTGTCTTTGATTGAATGACATTGCGATCAGTTGCATTATGAAAACGACACCCTAACTATTGCAGAAATGGCACAAATTTGTTTTTTGTGTGCTATCTAGGCAAAATCTTCCTATTTTTAATTGTTTATCCAAACCGTATGGATGTAGAGTGCGAAAAATAACTACAAGAATAAACAAAGATGTGGATAATTTTATCCACAACAGGGGAAAACTCGCATGAATGCCATTGTTCAGACATTCAAAGACATGAGCCGTATCAAAATCGGCATCATCGCAGGTGTCACCCTCCTCCTCACCGTCGCTTTTGTTCTCATATCCATGCGCATTTCCTCACCGGTGATGTCGCCTTTGTATTCCAACCTCTCGCTTGAAGACAGCGCCAAAATCGCGGAAACGCTTGATCAGCAGAATGTACGCTACGAAATACGCGGAAACGGCACACAAATTCTGGTTCCATCCGACCAGGTACCAAGGTTGCGCCTGAACCTGGCAAGTGAAGGACTGCCGACCGGTGGCTCCATCGTGGGCTACGAAATTTTTGATCGTACCGAGGCCATGGGTACGTCAAACTTCGTCATGAATGTCAACATGCTGCGCGCGCTCGAAGGTGAACTCGCGCGCACCATCGCCTCATTCACGCAGGTGGAATCTGCCCGCGTGCATCTGGTGATGCCACGCCGTGAACTGTTCACGCGCGATCGTCAGGAGCCATCGGCATCCGTGGCGCTGAAGCTGCGCGGCGGCGGTTTGGATAAAAGCGAAATTCGAGCAGTACAGAATCTGGTGGCAACCGCCGTGCCAGGCCTCAAAACCTCCCGCATCACCATTGTCGATAGTTCGGGGCAATTGCTTGCCAAAGGTGGTGAGGATGGGGAAGGTGCTTCCGGCGATACCGACGCGCAGGAATACCGGATTGGGCTTGAAAACCGATTGAAAGCCGCCATCGAGGCGATGCTCGAAAAAACGCTGGGGGTTGGCAAAGCAAAAGTGCAGGTAAATGCGGATATTGATTTTGACCGCATCGTAACCAATTCCGAAACCTTCGATCCAGAAAGTCAGGTGGCGCGATCGGTGCAGACCTCTGAAGAAACTGAGCAGAGCAATGAACGCAATGTGCGGGATAATGTGAGCGTCGCCAATAACCTTCCCAATCCTCCGGGCAATAATCAGGAAGGCGTGCTTTCCACACGGAACATGGAAAAATCTGAGGAGACAACCAACTTTGAAATCTCCAAAGTGACCAAAAACCAGATCAAAGAGATGGGAACCGTCAACCGGCTTTCCGTGGCTGTTTTAGTGGATGGCACCTACGCGGAGGACGCAGATGGGAATATGGTGTATTCTCCTCGTCCCTCGCAGGAGATTCAGCAGATTAACGCACTGGTGCGTTCGGCCGTTGGGTTTGAAGAATCGCGAGGCGACGTGGTAGAAGTCGTCAATATGCAGTTCTCGCCAGATGCGGATGCGGCATTTGAAACCACCTGGTTTGAGCGCCATGCCGGAACCGTGGAGAACATCGTGCAAGCACTGGTGCTGGGTCTTGTCGGGTTGCTTGCCCTGCTGCTGGTGGTTCGCCCGCTGGTCAACCGCTTGATCGAATCCACTATGCCTGCGACATCTCCTGCCCTTGCCGGCGCGGGCGCTGCCGGTGGTGTGGGTGGCATCGATGGTATGGGTGGCCCGAGGCTGACGGAGGACGGCTTGCCTGAGGATGAGGAAACGATTGATATTGATCGCGTGAAAGGTCGCGTCAATTCCTCCATGTATCGCAAGATCAACGAACTGATAGACAAACATCCGGATGAAACCCTGACCATTATCCGTCAGTGGGTGTTCAAGGAGTCGTAAACCGTCGTTATGGCCATTGCACCGAAAGACGATTACCGTAAATTGACTGGCGCCCAGAAAACAGCGATTCTGCTAATGTCTGTGGGCGAGGAGAACGCGACCAAACTCTTCAGCATGATGGATGATGAGGAGATCAAGGAAGTGTCCAACACGATGGCATCCTTGGGACAGGTCAGCTCCGAAACGGTTGAGCGCTTGTTCATGGAATTCGTCGAAATGATGTCGGCATCGGGTGTCGTCATTGGTACTTACGACACGACTGAGCGACTCCTGCTCAAAGCACTGGGCAAGGAGCGTGTGGATTCCATCATGGAGGATATTCGCGGCCCTGCCGGACGCACCACCTGGGACAAACTCGGCAATGTAAGCGAGGAAATTCTCGCAACCTATCTGAAAAACGAATACCCGCAGACCATTGCGCTGGTGCTGTCCAAAATCAAATCGGATCATGCGGCGCGTGTGCTCACGGTGATGCCGGAGGAACTGACGCTCGAAGTAATCATGCGTATGCTGACCATGGAATCCGTAAAGAAAGATGTGCTGGACGGTATCGAAAAAACGCTTCGGGTTGAGTTTATGAGCAATCTGGCAAAAACGCAGCGCCGCGACAGCCACGAGATGATGGCCGATATTTTCAACAATTTCGACCGCGCAACCGAACAGAAATACATGGCGATTCTCGAGGAACGCAACCGCGAATCCGCCGAACGCATCCGCGCGCTCATGTTTACCTTCGAGGATCTCAGCAAAGTCGATCCTTCCGGTGTCCAGACGCTCCTGCGCGCCATCGACAAGGACAAACTCGCGATCGCGCTCAAAGGCGCATCCGAGACCATCAAGGATCTATTCTTCTCCAACATGTCCGAACGCGCCTCCAAAATCTTGCGCGAAGATATGGAAGCCATGGGGCCGGTGCGCCTCAAGGACGTGGACGAAGCGCAAATGTACGTCGTGCAGACCGCAAAAGATCTTGCCGCCAAAGGCGAGATCATCATTGCGGATGCCAGCGGCGAAGATCAACTGGTGTACTAGGTCATGGGTATGGTCACACAGATCGAACGTTTTGTATTTCAATCTTTCGACGCCGAATCGGAATCGGTCATGGCGCCCATTCGTGTCGCCGATCTCGCCCTGCGCGTCGCGACTCCTTCTGTCGAGCTTCCTCATATTCCGGTGGAGCCTACCTTCTCACTCGAGGAACTGGAACAGCAGAAAAAAGAGGCCTACGCAGCGGGTTTCAAAGACGCTACGAAAGAAGCCGAACAACGCGCGAAAAATGAAGCCCTGCAAACCGAAAAAGCATTGCAGGCAACCCTTGCGGATCTCTCTAAACAACTGACCGTTCTAGTTGGTGAACGTGCAAAACTCCTCGAATCCAAACAAAAAGAGCTCGCCGATCTGGTGCTTTCCATCGCGCGTAAAGTAGCAGGCAGCGCACTGAAACAGGATCCGTTCGCACCGGTTTCGGATCTTCTGCAAGGCTGCCTCGATGCACTCACCGAGGATCAGAAGGTCACGATTTTTGTGCACCCTACCCTATGCACCGCCTTGTCTAAAAAATTGCCTTCCATTACCAGCGGCACTGGTTTTACGGCAGAGATAACCGTCGCAGCCGATCCGAATATCACCCGCGAATCATGCCGCATCGAGTGGCCTAATGGCCATGCCGAATACGACCCTGCCGTCATCTGGCAGACACTGGAATCCCTCATCAAAACCGCCAATCTTGCCGCAGCTTCTCAGGCATCCGAACCCACGGATGATGCTGGGAACACGGTATATCTTGCAAACAGGTAGGAGACCTTCTCATGGCCGATAACGATATTGCCGAAAATCTGGAATCCAACATCAGCCTTGAGGCGGTGTATGATATTCCGGTGCAAATTTCCGTAGTGCTCGGGAAAACCAGTATGCAGGTAAGCCAACTGCTGAAACTGGGACGCGGTGCGGTCGTCGAACTGGATCGCAAGGTGGGAGAGCCAATCGATATCTATGTCAACAACCGCCTGGTAGCGCGCGGGGAGGTCGTTGTCGTCGAAGATCGCATCGGCGTCACCATGACCGAAATCATCAAGTCCGACAAATAGGAGAGGAAATCGCATGTCCGCTGTCCGCACGGATATATCCACGGCTGTTGGTATTTTCTCCGCATTCGCTTTCGTCGCGATTGGTATTGCGATTGGCAGTGGCGGGGATGCAAAGAGTGTCCGTGCTTTTATCGATATCCCCTCTATCCTGATCGTGATCGGCGGAACATTTGCGATTGTGACGGCAAGTTTTACGATCCCAGAGATTTTTCGTGCGCAAGGCATGATGCTCAAAACCATTTTTTATCGCGCGGATAATCCCAGTCAGGTCGCGCGCAAACTCATCGAGCTGGCAGAAGAAGGCCGTAAAAACGGTATTCTGGCGCTCCAGACATTTCTCAATCAGCCAAGCGGCGACCGTTTCCTTAAAAAAGGATTGGCGATGATCGTGGACGGTATGGAACCGGACGCCGTGGAAGGCATCATGAAGCAGGAGGTGAACCACATGGTGGATCGCCACAGCCGCGGTGTTTCCATCCTGCGTAAATCAGCGGAAACTGCTCCCGCGATGGGGCTAATCGGCACCCTGATCGGTCTGGTGCAGATGCTTGGCACCCTCGATGATCCCTCCAAGATCGGCCCTGCGATGGCGATCGCACTGCTCACCACGTTCTACGGCGCGATGATGGCCTACGCGTTTTTCTCGCCCCTTGGCAATAAATTGGAGCGCAATACCCGCGACGAAGCCGTGGTGATGACCTTAATGATTAAAGGCATGGTCTCGATCGGCAAAAAGGAGAATCCCAGACGCCTGGAGATGCAACTCAACAGTATTCTCGCACCTTCCAAGCGCATCAAATACTTTGATTAGGTTGTATGCGATTACTGATTATCGGAGAACTCGAAGGCCAGATTGGTGCCGCCAGCAAGATCGCCCGTTCGCGCGGTGCGAAAGTCTCGCAGGTGCCCGATATTGAAGGCGCGATGATCGCGCTGCGCGGCGGACAGGGAGCCGAACTCGTCCTGATTGATGTGCATTCCGATATTGCACAACTGGTGCTGGCTCTACAGAACGAGCGCATCACGGTGCCCGTAGTCGCCTGTGGCGTGCAATCCGACTCGCAATCCGCCGTGCGCGCCATCAAATCCGGCGCAAAGGAATACCTGCCGCTTCCTCCTGATGAAGAATTGATCGCGGCAGTGCTGGAAGCCATCACCGATGAAGCCCATGCCATTGTGCACGGGTCAGCCGCAATGAAATCCGTGTTGCAAATGGCGGAGCAAATCGCCTCCTCCGATGCCAACGTCCTGCTCACCGGAGAATCAGGCACCGGTAAAGAAGTCGTGGCACGCTTTATCCACCGAAAAAGCAAACGCTCAGGGCAGAATTTTATCTCCGTCAATTGCGCCGCCATTCCTGAGACATTGCTCGAAAGCGAATTGTTTGGTTATGAAAAAGGTGCGTTCACGGGCGCTGTATCCCGCCGTATCGGAAAGTTTGAAGAAGCCGATCATGGTACTTTACTGCTCGACGAAATCAGTGAAATGGATGTCCGCCTGCAATCGAAATTGCTGCGCGCCATTCAGGAGCAGGAAATTGACCGTATCGGCGGCAGCAAACCCATCAAGGTAAATCTCCGCATCATTGCCACCAGTAACCGCAACCTGCTGCAGGAAGTCAAAAAAGGAACCTTTCGGGAAGATCTCTATTTCCGCCTGAATGTCATCAATATCCATATCCCACCGCTGCGTGAACGTGCCGATGATATTCCACCCATTGCTCAGTATTTCGCCGAAAAATACTCCCGCGCGAATGGACTGCCGGAGCGTTTCCTTACAACGGAGGCACTCACAAAACTTGCCCGTTACAATTGGCAGGGTAACGTGCGGGAACTGGAAAATGTCATGCACCGCAGCGTGCTGCTTGCAAAAGGTGCGCAGATTGATGCGGATGCCATCATGCTTCCCTCTGCCGTACAGGAAGAACAGACCGTTCAGGCGGTCGTGCAAGCCAATGAATCCGCTGCCGGTTATGGCGGAAAACGGCTCGCGCGCAATGATCTCGTGGGACGCACGGTGGATAGCGTCGAACGCGAATTGATTCTCGATACACTCGATTACTGTCTAGGAAACCGCACCCATGCAGCCAACATTCTGGGTATTTCCATCCGCACCTTACGCAATAAACTCAAGCAGTATACCGAAAGCGGACTGCTCAAATCCGCGGAAGGGTAACCCGCCATGGCAGCAGAACTGCAGGCACGCTCGGGAATGGATATAGCAAAGGGCGCTGCACGCACGGCGCTTGGACGTTCGGACATATTCTTCGCACTTGGCATTATAGCCATTCTACTGGTGCTTCTGGTGCCGGTTCCACCCATGCTGCTCGATTTACTGCTGGGTGTTTCCATCACCTTATCCGTGCTGATTCTGATGACGGTATTGTTTGTAGACAAACCGCTCTCGCTCAACTCTTTTCCGACCATTTTGCTGATTTCCACCATGCTGAGGCTTGCACTCAACATCGCTTCAACCCGTCTGATTCTCTCGCACGGGCATGAAGGCACGGACGCAGCAGGACAGGTCATCGAGGCATTCGGCAAGTTCGTTATGGGCAACTCCGTGCTCATTGGGGCGATCATCTTTGCGATTCTAACTATCATCAACTTTATCGTTATTACCAAGGGTTCGGGACGAATTGCAGAAGTATCCGCCCGCTTCAGTTTAGATGCCATGCCAGGCAAACAAATGGCGATTGATGCCGATCTTTCGGCTGGTCTGATCACGGAAGATGAAGCCAAAAAACGCCGCAAAGATCTGGAAGATGAGAGCACATTCTACGGCTCCATGGACGGTGCGAGCAAGTTCGTACGCGGCGACGCGATTGCGGGTCTGCTTATTACCTTCATCAACTTTGTTGCCGGTATCATCATCGGCACCGTACAGCGCGGTCTGGAATTCTCTGAGGCGCTCCATACCTATACGCTGCTTACGGTCGGTGATGGCCTTGTCACGCAAATCCCCGCCCTGATCGTGTCCACCGCGGCTGGTCTTCTGGTCACCAAAGCCGGTGCCAGCGGTTCTGCCGAAAAAGCCGTGCTGGGACAGCTCAGCAAATACCCCAGCGCGCTGGGCATCACGAGTGGTCTGCTCGTGATGATGTCGCTCGCACCTGGCATTCCCATGGCGCCGTTTCTGTTTTTGGGCGCTCTGACCGGATATGTGGCGTATGTAATGTATAAAGCTGGCGCACAACCTGCAGAGGCGCTGGCAGGTGGAATGCCGCTCGCGCGCGGAGGAGGGCAACCCAGCGGCCTGATGCAACCCGCAAGCGCTTCTGGTGAGCCTGCTAAAACGCCAGAAGAACAGGTATCCGAATTCATGACGATTGACAGTCTCAGGCTCGAACTGGGCTATGGGCTGCTTCCTCTGATTAACTATCAAAAAGGTCACCGGCTGACCGAGCAGATCAAGGCGCTGCGTCGCCAGATGGCGCGTGAACTGGGGTTTATTATTCCAGCCGTACGTATTCAGGATAATATGCAACTTCCTGCCAATACCTATGTGGTGAAGGTTAAGGAAATCGAATGCGGTCGCGGTGAGATCCGCGCGGATATGCTGCTGGTAATGAATCCAAGCGGCAGCAAAATCAACCTGCCTGGCGAGGATACAATCGAACCCACCTTCGGGTTGCCTGCCATGTGGATCGCTGAACAGTTCCGCGAGGAAGCCTTGTTCCGCAACTATACCGTCGTGGATCCGCCTACCGTTGTCACCACGCATCTGACCGAGGTGATCAAGGAGAATATGCCGGATCTGTTGTCATATGTCGAAACGCAGAAAATGATCGACGATCTGCCGAAACCGCAGCAGAAGCTAATCAACGAGATTATCCCCTCGCAGATCACCATCAGCGGCATACAGCGCATCTTGCAGAATCTGCTCAATGAACTGATCTCGATTCGCGATCTTCCGACCATTATTGAAGCCATCGGAGAAGCCTCGCGCGTCACCCAGAATATCACTCTGATCACCGAGCATGTGCGGATGCGATTGAACCGCCAGATCAGCACCGCCAATACGGTGGAAGAAGGCTATATTCCAATTCTTGCCATGGCGCCCGCTTGGGAGCAGATTTTCGTTGAGGCGCTCACCGGTACTGGGGATGAAAAAGTTCTAAGCCTCGCACCGAGTAAAATTCAGGAATTCATCAACACCGTGCGCAAGAAATATGACCAGTTCGCGTTGCAGGGTGATATGCCAATTCTGCTCACGAGCCCGACCATACGGCCATATGTGCGCTCTATCATTGAGCGTTTCCGGCCTTCCACAGTCGTACTGTCACAAAATGAAATTCATCCCAAATCACGCATTAAAACCTTAGGACAATTATAGGGATCGTATGCGGCTTAAAACCTTCAATGCTCCGGATATTCACGATGCGATGAATCTGATCCGCGAAAGCATGGGGGATGACGCGGTGATTATCTCTACCACTCCGAACCCGCAAGGCCCTGGTATCCGCGTAACGGTCGCCGCGGATTCCGGCTCCAAAGGCAAAGCCGAATCATTCGATAGCAAACTGCCACAGTTTACGCCGCTCTTTGCACCCAACACTGTGCGCGCTGCCTATCAGCCCGACACGCTCGCACGCGATATTGCCAAAATCCTCGGGTATCATTCACTGCCCGATTATCTTGCCAACAAACTGATCGAAACCGCAAAATACATCCTTGGCCATGATCCTTCGGTGATGCCGGATGCGGGAAGTGTGCTCTCATCGGTGCTGGATTCTACCTTCCAGTTTGATCCCCTGCCCATTCATGCCGAACGCTTCCGCATCATGCTGGTTGGCACGCCCGGGATCGGAAAGACCATGTGCATTGCCAAAATCGCGGCGCAGATCGCTATGGAAAAGAAAAAAGTGATGGTGATCACCACCGACAATAAACGCGCAGGCGGGGTGGAACAGCTTTCTGCGTTTACCAACATTCTGGGGCTTGAGTTGCACATTGCAGGCAGCCGTAATGAGTTGCGCCGCATCCTGCAGGAATCCGACTATATTAGCCGCATTCTGATTGATACCGCCGGCACCAACCCCTACGACAGCGAAGAATTGAAAGATCTGTCGCAGTTTATCGGGCTTGAAGGGGTGGATACGGTTTTTGCAACGCCGGCCGGAGCCGATTGCCGCGAAATGGAAGATATCGCGCGCGCCTTCAGCCTGCTGGGCGTCAAAAAACTGCTCGTCACGCGCGCCGATACGGCAAGGCGGTTTGGCAGTATCCTCACCGCCGCTACCGCGGGTAATTTTGCCTATACCAATGTCACCAGCACCGCGCGTGTCATCGGGGAATTCCAGCCGATGACCCCTTCGCTGCTCGCATCGCTGCTGATGCGTCACAAACAGGAGAGCGCAAATGAAACCCGATAACATTATCGCGGTTGCCTCCGGAAAAGGCGGCGTTGGCAAAACGTGGCTCGCGGTATCGCTTGCCCATCTGGTCGCACGCTCCGGTCGCCGTGTGCTGCTATTTGACGGCGATGTGGGGCTTGCGAATGTGGATGTGCAACTCGGACTTACGCCAGAAAAAGATCTAAGCCTGTTGTTCACAGGCAAAGCCAAACTGGAGCAAATCATCACGCATTATGCGGCCGGATTTGATATTATTGCGGGACGTTCGGGGACGCTCGATTTTGCCAGTCTCGATCGCGCCAAACTTAATGAGATCCGAAAGGATCTTGCAACGCTCGCACCGCATTATGATATGGTGATTATTGATGTCGGTGCAGGGGTTGAGGAATATGCGCGCTATTTCACCTCCATTGCCGCGCGCGCATTGATCATCGTCACGGACGAACCAACCTCGCTTACGGACGCCTATGCGTTTATCAAACTCTGCGTGGCTAACGATGAAAGCCCAAATATCGAAGTCGTCGTCAATCAGGCGCAATCGCAGAAAGAAGGGCTGGATACGTTTGCATCGCTGCACAAAGCCTGCATGAGTTTTCTCAAACTCTCGCCGACGCTGCTTGGTATCATCCGTAAAGATAATAAGGTGCGTGATTCCATCCGTTTACAGAAATCCATTATTGTGCATTCCCCCAACGCCACTGCTGCAACCGATGTTGCGACCATTTCGATCAAGCTGATGCAAAAAGAAAAACGCGTAGCATAGCAGGTAGTATGTATGGATACCGCCCAGCTCGTTTCCATCATTAACAGCGTACAGGGCGGGAATTACTCGAACTCCGGCAACACCACCAACAACCCGCAAAGCCTGCCACCTGGCACTACGATTCGCGGGGAAATCATCGGGCGGGATACACAAGGCAACTCCATTTTGAGAACCCCACAGGGTAACGATATCACCCTCAAAACCGATGCGTTATTGAAATTCGGCAATCAGGTGGTGATTCGGGTGGATCCGGCGCTCGGCTCAGGTGGCGCAAAAATTCTCTCGATTGACGGGCAATCCCCACAACCGACGGTATCCACTCCTTACACCCCCGATGCAGTATCCGATCCCATCGTCACCAATTCGCTACGCACCAATGCATCGCTTGCAACCGCGCTAGGCACCCAAGGGTCGCTTCCCGTTGCCGATTCCGACGCAGTGGAAACACTGCTCATTCGAGCTACGCTGCTGGCGCGCGCACCCACGACCGATGCGACGATCAATACCCTGCCGAATAATACGCGCGTACCTGCCGAATCCCTGCAACCTGGCTCACAGGTGATTTTGAAAATCGCGCCGCAGCAGGTGTTGTCCAACACATCCGTCATCCAGCAACCGGTATCGCAAGGCTCGATTCCCACCATGGGTTCGCAGATGAGCGCCGCTACTCCTACGCCATTGCAACAACTCATGACTCCCGCGAGCAATCCGGCGTTACAAACTACCCCCATCGTGCAGAACGCTCCCAATACCGGTTCGCCCACACCTGGCATTTCCAATGCAGGGCTTGCGAGCACGGTTGCTACGGTATCGCCCAATACGCCGGTCACCATTAACGCGGTGCAGCAACCTGCCTCATCTGCCCCGAACACTCCGACACCCAGCACGCCACAACCGCCTACGGGCACGCCCACCGTACCAAATGCACCGCAAACGGTTGCAAGTAATACCGCCGCGCAACCCCAATACGCAGCCTATGCTCGCGGTGCCGACGGAATGCCCAACCGCGCCGGTATCACAAGTACGGTCACGTTACCGCCGCAACTCGTATCCACCTTCGGCGGTGGGCAGATGCAGGCAACCTTACTGGGATACGATCCTTCCGGAGATGTCACCTTTCAAAGCCCGCTGGGTGTATTGCGTATGCCTGTGGGGGCAATGGGTGGGTTGAAGCTCACACCAGGAATGCCGATTCTATTCGATGTCGTGGGGATGCGACCCTATAGTAGTCTGATGGCACCCGCTGGCGCCGGAAATGCCATGCTGCCCGCACTCCCTTACGCCGATATCGGCAATAGCTGGCAGACACTCGATTCCATCTTTTCGATTCTGCGCGCGGTCAATCCGCAAGCGGCTTCGGAGGTGATGGATCGGATGCCGCAGACCGGTGCCAAAATGACCAGTGGCATGTTATTTTTTATGTCTGCTGTGACGGGCGGAGATGTCACCAAAATACTGGGGAATCGCGTGATCGCTCAACTCGAGCAGCAAGGCCGCGGGGATCTGGTGCGCAAACTCACGAGCGATCTTTCCGTTATCAAGCAGGGGTTTTCAGA
>CAZFOM010000053.1:0-12183 GCA_964520155.1 uncultured Rickettsiales bacterium | reverse complement strand
TGATCAAGCGCAGATAAAAGACGGCGGAGAAGGGGCGTTTTATGTGATGATTCGCAGGAAACGGATATGAAAGGAAGGTTGATAGTTAATAGTTGATGGTTGATAGTAAATCCCCATCAATCAACAACTATCAACCATAAACCATAAACCATAAAATACCTCCCCACCCCATGACCGAACCCCTACCGCATATTCTGGTTGTCGATGACGATGAGCGCCTGCGCAGCCTGCTTAAGAAGTTCCTTACGGAACACGGATTCATGGTGACTGCCGCAAGCGACGCCGCACAGGCGCGAAGGCTGCTGCACGAAATCGCGTTCGATGCGCTGGTGCTCGATGTCATGATGCCTGGCGAAAGCGGTATTGCACTCGCGCAATCGCTCGACACGCAGGAAATTCCCATCCTGATGCTCTCGGCGCTGGGCGAACCGCAACACCGCATTGAAGGACTCGAAAGCGGCGTGCGCGACTATCTCACCAAACCGTTTGAACCGCGCGAACTCGTGCTGCGCGTGAGCAACATTCTTGCGCTACAGGCGCGGCTCAAACCGGAAATGAAATCCGAAATCCGCTTTGGTGCGTATGGGTTTGAAATCGCCACAGGGATACTCAGGCGGGGAACAGACATTGTGCCGCTTACCACCGGTGAAGAAGCCCTGCTTAAAGCGCTGCTCATGCAGGCGGGCACCCCCGTCAGCCGTGAGGAACTGGCGAAGCATTCCTCTACCGACGGCGCACTGAGTGATCGCAGCGTGGATGTGCAGATCAACCGCCTGCGCAAGAAACTCGATACCGATCCGGCGCTGCCTTCCTATATCCGCACCGTGCGCGGTGCGGGCTATCTAATTTACACAACGGTTGGCGCGGCATGAAGATCCCGTTTCCGTTTGCCGCCCAGCTTAAACGCCTCATGCCCGAAAGCCTGCTGGCGCGCGCGATATTAATTCTGGTCGTGCCGGCGCTGTTGATTCAGATCGTGGCGGTGATCGTCTTTTATGACCGGCACTGGGATAATGTGACGAAGTATGTGGCGAGTTCACTCTCAGGTGAAATGGCGCTTATCGCCCATGAAGTCGAGCGACTCGATGGACAGGAGCGTACCGAGTTCATTCGCACCGCCTCCGTTCTGATGAAGTTCGATATTGATGTGCGCCCCGCGCGTAGCCGGAAATTGCCTGCTCCAGTAGAGGACTCAAGGCTCAAAGATCTGATCGAACAGCTTCGCAGCAAACTGCCGGAAGGCAATCCGTTTACCGTGCTGCTCGCGCCGAAAGAGCAGGTGGAAACCCGCATTCTGCTGTCGGGAAATGAACTCCTGATCCTGCGGGTGCCGAAAAAACGGTTTGCCGGTGCCACCACCGGCATTTTTGTGATGGCGATGATGGGATCGGCGCTCCTGCTCACGCTGATTGCCACCTTGTTTCTGCGTAACCAGATTCGTCCCATCATCCGCCTGTCACGGGCGGCCGAGCAGTTCGGGCGCGGATTCGACAGCCCGAATTTCAAACCCCATGGCGCACTGGAAGTGCGTCGCGCGGGCGAGTCCTTTCTCGAGATGAAAGAGCGCTTACAACGCCTGATCAAATCCCGCATCGAAATGCTTGCCGGTATTTCGCATGATCTCAGAACGCCGATTACGCGCTTGAAGCTCGAACTGTCCCTGCTCGAAAAACACGAAAATGTGAAAGATACTGCAAGTGACATGAAATCCGATCTCGCCGATATGGAACGCATGATCACCGAGTATCTCGAGTTTGCGCGAGGCGAAGCAGGTGAGGAACCGCAGAAGATGAATCTGAACGCGCTGATCGCGCAGGTCGTGGAAGGCTACATGCGCAGCGGGAAGCGCGTGAAACTCGACACGTCCGAACCGATCGATCTATGGCTTAAGAAACAGGCATTTTCACGCTGTATCACCAACGTCATTGATAACGCTTTACGCTACGGCACGCGCTGCGACATCACCGTGGGCCGCGAATCGGATAAGGCGATCATGTATTTCGATGACGACGGCCCTGGGATTCCTAAGGAACATCGTGAGCTGGTGTTTCAGGCATTCAAGCGGCTCGACCCATCCCGCAACCTGCAAACCGGCGGCGTGGGGCTTGGCCTCACCATCGTGCAGGATATCGTGCACGGCCATGGCGGCGAAGTGTCGCTCGAAGACGCGCCCAGCGGCAAAGGGCTGCGCGTGGTGATTGTATTACCGGTGTAAATTTTATTGTCATTGCGAGCGAAGCGTGGCAATCCAGTCCTTCATGTCCCCTCGCATGGATTGTCGCGTCGGCTTCGCCTCCTCGCAATGACAGCAGTGTCTAGAAACAGAAAACACAAAAGGCGCCTCTTGCGAGACGCCTTTTGGTACTTCTTAAGAGAAGAAGAAATTACTTCTTCTTTTTCGCAGGCGCGATGGAAGCAGCGGCTTCGCTGGTTTCCTCTAAGCTCTCGGCAATGCGTTTGTTGAGCAGGTCGAAGGCTTCGAGATTGGATTTGGTCATCATCTCGAACACTTCGCGCAGGTTGTTGAAGGATTTTTCAAACATCTGCTTAGCGGCTTCGGCCTGTTTAGCAGCCGATGCTTCCGGCGAACCGCCGCTCATTGCGTCACGGCTCGATTTCAGCATGTGCTCGAAATTGGCACGTGCAATCTCGGCCTGACGGCGCGAAACCGCTTGAATGCCTTCCACCACAACCTGATTGGCGGCAGTGAGGGCTTCCATGTTACGGCGCGAAATCGTGAAAAACTGGTTGAAATCCACGGCGGCGGGTTTGAAGTCGCCAAACATCTTGAAGAAGTCGTTGTATGCGGGTGCGTTCATAATTCTCTCCTAATAAAACATCAAAAATATACCAATGTGGCTGCGGCATCGTTTACTACTGTGCCGCAATTCGGGTGGCATCCTAGCACAAAAAGAACATGCGTCAAGAAAAATTGTGCAACGCAACATAAGCACAAAAGCGTCGTTTTTCAGCAATCTATGACGGTGTCACAAAATCTATCACCGAAAAAATGATTACTGCGCGGCAAGCGCGCGCGATCGTTCGAGTGCTGCTTTGACGGTTTGTGTGAGAAGCTGCTCGAGCAAATCACCGCGCATCAGCACATCGAGCGCCGCCTGCGTCGTGCCGCCCGGGCTTGTGACCTGATGGCGCAATTCGGATAAAGGAGTGCTCGATTGCAAGGCAAGCGCACCGGTGCCCATCACGGTTTGCTCCACAAGTAGCCGCGCGTCCGCTCCCGAAAGTCCAAGCGAGGTGGCAGCCTGAATCCACGATTCCATGAAATACAATACATATGCCGGCCCTGAGCCTGAAATTGCCGTAACCGCATCCAGCAACGATTCATCGGAGAGCCAGAGTGTTTTTCCTACCGCAGACAACAGATCGTCTGCGAGTATTTTCTGATCCGCCGAGACATGGGCGTTTGCAACCAAAGCGGTCATGCCCGCACGCACCATCGCGGGCGTATTGGGCATGGCACGCACGATGGCCGCGCGTTTGTCGAGCCTGTCCGAAAACCAGCTAAGCGTTCTGCCCGCCGCAATCGAAATATATAAAGCAGAATGACCGCTATATTCCGGAAGTATCTCGGCAAGCATCTGCGGCTTGACCGCAAGCAGAATCACATCTGCCGAAAAATCAGACGGTATGTCCTTTGCGCGCGCTACCACTGGAATGTGTTTTTGCCGTAATGCGTGTGCTGCTTCTTCACGCGGTTCAACCACGAGCATCTGCGAAGGCGCAATGCCAGCCTCGCGCCAGCCCGCAAGCAAAGCGCCACCCATATTGCCACCACCAATCAGCAGAATGCGTGTCATGGCACAGCACTAACGCGAAATTCGCGCAATGTCACAAAAAAAGGGCGATCCGAAGATCGCCCGTCTGTTGTTTAACTCCTCGTGAGGAGTATGGAAATTATCTGCGAAAGAAGATTTAAGCCTCGCCCTGCGTATCAAAGATCGCAACCGCCAGCGCCTCTTCTGCGTTTTTATTTCCCCAGATCACGGACTGAAAGGCAGGGAAGAAACGATCGCACTCATTGATGGCAATATCGAGCAAGCTCTCAAGCTGTCCGGTCGATGCGCCCTGATTTTCATCCGACAGCAGCGCGTGACGGAACGTGATGGCGCCTTCATCCGAGCTCAGATCAAAATGCCCAAGCCAGATGCGTTCATTAACGAGCGCGAGCAACGGATAGACGCGCGAGCGGATATTTTTCGGTAACTTGGTTTCAAACGTGCAGGAAAAGATCAGCGCGTTCACATCCGACTGCCAGGTGAACCAGATCCGGTAGTTGCACCAGCTGCTGGTCACTTCCGCAACCAGCTCATCATCGCTTGGACGATCAAACGCCCAGTCACGATCCATCACTACCTGTTCGACGATGTCGAGCGGGTTCAAAAACGGATCCTGAGATTCGACGGAAAGTCGCGTCATAGGTGAAACTCCTCACACAAAAAGAAACAACACGGGAACGTGAAAAAACTGCAGAAACCCTTGGTGGGCAGCAGGGTCAATGTGGCACGAAACAGGGGCGAGTCAAAACAAAAAATCGTCAAGAAAAAAATTTTTCTTGCAACCCAGACGTGCATTTTTGTCGCGAGTTTTTCTATTTTTTTGCTGCTTTGCCGCTAGAAGACTGAGAAGTAAGCAGAATTTCGACTTCGGCGAGCCGTTTTTCCAGTTTTTCGTTATTTTCCCGTGCTTTAACCGCCATTTCCCGCACCACCTCAAATTCTTCGCGTTTCACGAGATTCATTTTTGAGAGTATCTTCTCAATTTGCGATAGCACCATGGATTCCACCTCGCGCCGCATATCCATCACCATGCCGCCGACACCGGTCGCCATTTTCGCCAGATCATCAAACATTTTATTGTCTTTCTGCATGGTTAGACCTTTCTGCTTGGTGTGAATATCGTTCCTAATATATATGTAAGTATATATGTGGTGCTATACGTGAAGTAAAACAAGAGGTTTCGTATGGGATATGTGCTGGTGGTCGGAGGCGGCGGGTTCTTAGGCTCGCATGTGGCGGGAATGCTCGCGGCAAAAAACACCCATCCCGTCGTCGTGGCAGACCTGTTCGGCGAAGGGGATAAATGGAAAAACCTCGCTCACCACGCTATCCATGAGCTGATCACTCCCTCCACCATTTTTTACTGGCTCGATATGTACGGCGAGAAACTGGATGCGGTGATCCATCTCGCCTCTATTCGTGAGGCGGAAGGCAATGTGGATCTCATGCTGGAATCCCATTTCTCGCAAGCCATGCTGCTGTTCAAATGGTGCGCCGAAAACGGCAAGCGATTCCTGTGGGGATCGACCGCGGCAACGTACGGCGATGGAACGGGCGGGGTGATCGATTACCATGAAACCGAATTGCTGAACCGCCTGCGTCCGAAAACTCCTTCGGCCTGGTCGAAGCACCGTTTCGATGTTTATGCCTGTGCGGCATATGAAAATAAGGAACCTGTGCCGGCGCAATGGGCATGTCTCAAGTTCAGCCATATTTACGGCCCCAATGAATATGACAAAAGCACGGATGCCAGCGTCATCACGCAATTGCTGCAATCGCGCGAGCCGCTTTCCGTGTGTGACCCCAAACAACCGCTCGATTTTCTCTATGCCAAAGACGCAGCGCAGGTGATGCTGTGGTTTCTCTCTCAACCCAGCTTAAGCGGTGTGTTCAATGTCGGCAGCGGCGAAGTGCGAACTCTCACGCAGGCCACTGACGTCGTAAGCCAGATGCTCGGCGAAAAACGCACCCTGTCGTCTTCGCCAAACGCGCCTCTCATCGCGATGCCGCCACAGCCGCTCGATCTCGCCAAACTCCGTTCCGCCGGATACACACAACCGATGATCAGTCTGGAGCAAGGTGTGGTGGACTATATCCAGCATTACTGGCTGAAAGACCGGTATTACTGATACATGCTCATTTTTCCTGCCATAGACCCTGTTGCCCTTGAAATCGGCCCGCTGGCGATTCGCTGGTATTCGCTGGCGTATGTGGTGGGAATTGTAGGCGGATGGTGGCTTATCAAATGGCTCGATCGCGACCGTCCGATTCTCAGCAAAGAAGCGCTCGATGACAGTATTCTGTTTGCGATTCTAGGTATAATTCTGGGCGGCCGGCTTGGCTATGTGCTGTTTTATAAATTCGGTTACTACCTTGAACACCCGATGGAGATTTTGCAGGTCTGGCAGGGGGGCATGTCATTTCACGGTGGGATGATTGGATTTCTGCTCGCGATGGCGTGGCTTGCGCGTAAGCACAAGATTCATTTTATCACGCTCACCGACCGGCTTGCGGTCGTGGCGCCGATGGGGTTGTTTTTCGGGCGTATCGCCAATTTCATCAACGGTGAGCTCTATGGCCGAGTCACCGATTCGCGCTTCGGGATGATCTTTCCGCACAGCGATGGGCTACCCCGTCACCCGAGCCAGCTTTATCAAGCGACACTCGAAGGGCTGCTATTGTTCATTGTGCTGCTGCTGCTTGCAACATCCACCAAAGCCAAGGAGATAACCGGACGTTTAAGTGGCGTGTTCATGCTGGGCTATGGAGTTGCACGCACCGTGGGTGAATTGTTTCGTGAACCCGATTCGCAACTTGGGTTTTTAATGGCAGGACTCACCATGGGACAACTGCTCTCGCTGCCGATGATCGCACTCGGTCTATATCTATTGTGTGTGTATAAACCGAAGTCCGCATGAACCCCATCATTGCGCATATCGCGACGCGTGAATCGGTGAGTATCGCCGAATATATGGAGCTGGCGCTTTTGCATCCTGAGTGGGGCTATTACCAGAAAGAGCCGGTGTTTGGCGCAGGCGGGGATTTCATCACCGCGCCTGAGATCAGCCAGATCTTTGGCGAAATGATGGGGATCTGGTGCGCTGATCTGTGGATCAAGATGGGTTCGCCCAAACGCTTCTCACTCGTCGAACTGGGGCCAGGGCGCGGAACCCTGATGAAGGATCTGCTGCGCGCGACCCGCCATGTTGAGGGGTTCCACGCGGCCGCGCAGATTCATCTCGTCGAAGCCAGCAAACAGCTCAGGAGCCATCAACAGCATGTGATTCACCACCCGCAGCTTGCATGGCATGTCTCGGTTGGCACCTTGCCACATGCGCCCAGCATCGTTCTCGCCAATGAGTTTTTCGATGCACTACCGATCGAGCAATACCGCTATCGCGGCGGGGAATGGTTTGAACGCCGGATCTCGAGTGATGGGAAATCCTTGAAGCTGCGCGATGCGCCCTATACCGCGCTGCTGTCGGGTTGGAGTGATGAGCCTCAGGAAGATGTGATCGTCGAGCGGTGCGTGGCGGCAGAGTCGATCATGGCAGCTCTTGCCGAACGCATACTGGCGCATGGCGGAGGGTTGCTCATCTGTGATTATGGCTATGAACACGGATCGCGCGGCGATACGCTGCAGGCGGTGAAGGCGCATACCTATACCGATATCCTCGATGCGCCCGGACAGTGCGATCTTACGGCGCATGTGGACTTCAAACGCCTCGCACAGCTTGCGCGTGAGGGTGGGCTTACTGCAAGCCCGATCGTGTCGCAGGGGGATTTTCTGATCCGGCTGGGGGCGCTCGAGCGCGCGCAACGGTTGAGCGCCGCCCTTGGCGTTCATGCAAAAAACACTATTCTCGACGATCTCAACCGATTAGTATCGCCGGTGCATATGGGCACTTTGTTCAAAGTACTCGCTACCACGCATTCTTCTCTCCAACCCGCAGGATTCCTGTAACACTATGATATTGCACGACGCGCATCTCTCCTCGATCCTGAAAGTCCGGCACGGATTTTTCACGCGTGAAGGCGGGGTCAGCCAAGGGATTTACCAAGCGCTCAATTGCGGGCCGGGATCGAAAGACGATCCGGCACATGTGCGCGAAAACCGAAAACGCGCCTGCCAGAAACTTTCCGCAAACCCCGAACAGCTCTGCACACTGGAACAGGTGCACAGTAACGACGTGATGATTATCCGCGCCCCGTTTCCCGACGATCAGCGTCCGCAGGCGGATGCGATGGTGAGCAACGTAACAGGCGTGGTGCTGGGTGTTCTCACCGCCGATTGCGCACCGGTGCTGCTTGCTGATCCAAATAACCTCGTCATCGGCGCAGCACATGCCGGCTGGAAAGGCGCGCTTGGCGGTATCATCCCCGCCACCGTGCAGGCCATGATCGAACTGGGCGCCGAGCCGCACGCCATCGTTGCGGCGATCGGCCCGTGCATCGCACAGCGCTCCTACGATGTGGATCTGTCTTTTTCCAAACCGTTCATCGAACGCGATCCTACGAACGGCGTCTATTTTGTCCCCTCACAGACCACCGGTAAAATCCGCTTCGGACTGCGCGGATATGTGATGAAAGAACTCGCCGATGCAGGCGTGCGTCATGTGAGCTGGCTCGAACACGATACCTATGCGGAAGAAAAATTGTTTTTCAGCTACCGCCGCGCGACGCACAAGAATGAACCCGATTACGGGCGTCAACTGAGCGCGATTACACTCGTTTAACCATACACATAACAAGAGAAATTCCATGGCAAATGTTCCCATACCCTTTGATGATCGTGACGGCTGGATCTGGCAAAACGGCGCGATGGTGCCCTGGCGCGAGGCCAAGACGCATGTGCTGAACCACGGCCTGCATTATGCTTCCTGCGTGTTTGAAGGCGAGCGCGTCTATGACGGCAAGATCTTCAAACTCACCGAGCATTCGGAGCGCCTGCGCGTGTCGGCGCAATTGCTGGGGTTTGAGATCCCCTACAGCACGGCGGAGCTCGATCAATACACCCGCGAAGTAGTGAAGAAGAATAACATCGTGAACGGCTATGTGCGCCCCGTCGCATGGCGCGGCAGCGAAATGATGGCGATTGCGGCGCGCAAAAACAAAGTGCATGTGGCAATTGCCGCATGGGAGTGGCCCAGCTATTTCTCCAAAGAAGCAAAGGAAAAAGGCCTGCGTTTGACCGTATCCCAGTGGCGCCGCCCCGATCCCAAGACTGCGCCCACGGCAAGTAAAGCAGCGGGTCTTTACATGATCTGTACCCTGTCAAAACATGCGGCTGAAGACGCCGGATTCGATGATGCGCTCATGCTCGACTGGCGTGGTTACATCGCGGAAGCGACCGGCGCCAATGTGTTTCTGATCCAAAACGGCGAAATCCATACGCCTAAGCCCGATTGTTTTTTAGACGGCATCACCCGCCGCACCATCATGGATCTCGCGCGTGCGCAGGGTATCAGCGTGACCGAGCGCCATATCACCCCCGATGAACTGGCACAGACGCAAGAAGTGTTCCTCACTGGTACCGCTGCCGAAATCACCCCTGTCGGGCAGATCGACCATCACCGGTTTGTGGTCGGAAACATGACCAAGAAGTTGATGGAAGATTACGCCGAACTGGTACGCAAGTAGACACAAACTCTACTATGCCTTGCTACAAACGTGATTTTCTGCGCTTCCGCTCCGCACGTACCAAACGTACGCTTGCGGTGCGGTTCTCGAAAACTCGCGTTTTCGCTTGCGGACCAGCGAGTTTGTTAACAGTGTAGTTTTTCGGATTTCATGCCGTCATCCCGCGACGTGATCCCATGGTCTGTGCCACGGGATGACCACGCGCAAGAAGCAGACACCCCATTATCTTGAGAGAAAATGTTTGGGATTTTTGATAGATTCAAGATACGCTTCCATCATTCTGGTTAGTAACAGCCGCCCTGACACACCTGCCTTGCCAGCAAATTCGGGATTTTTGATTTCTTCTGTTAATCTTGCATGAACACGAGCCAGCTCGTCTGTGGTATTGCAACTGGCCAGAGCCGAGAGTTTTCTCTCAAGCAACTCGCTGACATCTTTTCGTAATGCGGTAAACTCATTACTCTTCCTAAAATCAGAAAGTGCTACAGTAGCAGCCGCTTTTTCCTCTCGGGATATAGGTCTTGATGTGGGATCGGTCATGTTCTGAAATGGGTGATGCTTTCGCGAAAATAAGCAAATCCGGTGACGAGTGTCAAGGCAGCCGCAGCCCATAAGAGCGTGTTGCCGATGCCGTAAATCAGATGCGTGAGCGGATCGTCTGCCACGAGTGACTCACTGAGTTCGGGATAGAGCGACTGCGTGACTCCGCTTCCGAGCAGCAGAATACCGATGGCGAGCATCTGCGCGGCCGTTTTGTATTTGGCGAGCTTCGTTACCGGCACGCTGATGCGCAGATCGGCGAGAAACTCCCGCAGTCCCGATACCAGAATCTCGCGACACAGAATGAGAATCGCCGGAATCATATGGGCGCGGGATTCGCTCACCAGCAATAGTAGTGCGGTGGCAACCAGCAGCTTATCCGCGATCGGATCGAGAAACCGACCAAGCGAGGAGGACACATTCCACATACGCGCCAGATACCCATCCAGATAATCGGTCACGCAGGCATAAAAAAACAGCCACGCCGGTACCCAGTGCCCCCATTTGCCTGGCAGATAAAACGCGGCGACGAGCAGTGGAATCACGAGAATTCGCGAATAAGTCAACCAGTTGGGAAGCGCCTGTTTCAAATTGGACATCTGTTGATTCTAGCAAACAAACCGCGTCCTAACTACCCCGAAAATAATCATAAATGCGCTGTGCGATCTGCGCGCTGATACCTTGGACATTCATGAGTTCCTCAATACTTGCTGTCTCCACCGCACGCGCCGAGCCGAAATGATGCAAAAGCGCTTTCTTGCGCGTCGCGCCGATCCCCGAAATCCCATCAAGTGGACTCATCTGCATGGCTTTTGCGCGCTTCATCCGGTGCGATCCGATGGCGAAGCGGTGCGCTTCATCGCGAAGCCGCTGTAGGTAATGCAGCACCGGATGATGCGGCTCGAGTTGAAACGGATTCTTGCCCTCGACATGAAACCACTCGCGTCCGGCGTTGCGATCCATACCTTTGGAAATGGCAACATAGGCAACATCTTCTATCCCCAGATCACGGAAGATCTGCGTCACCACATTCAACTGCCCCACACCGCCGTCAATCAGGACAAGATCCGGCCACATGCCGCGCGTGCGATCGGGATCGTCTTTGCTTAATCGTTCAAAGCGGCGCGTAAATACTTCGCGCATCATCGCGTAATCATCGCCCGCTGCAAGTTCTTCCGTGCGGAAATTAAAACGCCGGTAGTGTTTTTTGGCAAAGCCTTCCGGCGTGGCAACGATCATGGCGCCCACTGCATGAGCGCCAGAGATATGGCTGTTATCATAGACTTCAATCCGTTCGGGCATCTCCTCGAGTGCAAACAATTCCTGTACGCCTTCGAGTAACGTGCGCAGTGAGGACTGCTCCGACAGTCGCGCAAGCAATGCCTGCTTCGCGTTATGCACCGCATGCTCGGCCATCTCGCGCTTGTCGCCGCGCTGCGGATAGACGATTTCCACCTTGCGCGACGCGTGTAGTGCAAACGCTTCTTCGAGCAGCGGCGCATCGGGTAGCGCAAGCGATGTCAGTATCCATTTCGGAATGGCGTGGGTTTGGTAAAACTGGCCAATAAATGCAGATAGAATCTCGGTATCGGTGCTATCCGAAGCGGCGCGCGGAAAGAAAGCCTGATTGCCGTAATTCTGTCCACCGCGAAAGAAAAACACCTGAATGCAGGTCGCATCACCCTGACGGTACAGACCGATCACATCCGCATCCTCCACACCCGCGGGTGCGAGTTTCTGCTCTTGCTGAATGGCGGTGAGTGCCTTGATACGGTCGCGGTAGGATGCCGCTTTCTCATATTCCATCGCTTCGCTGTGCCTCTGCATCTGGCGCGCAAATTCTTCCTGCACCTCGCGGCTGCGGCCTTTCAAAAACCGGATCGCCTGATCCATCTGCGCGCGGTATTCTTCCTCGCTGACATAGCCCACGCAGGGCGCCGAGCAGCGCTTGATCTGGTATTGCAAACATGGGCGCGAACGGTTCTTGAAAATCGTATCGGCGCAAGGACGAAGCAGAAACGCGCGCTGCAAAATCGTGATGGTGTGATTGACCGCCATGACGGACGCAAAGGGGCCAAAAAACTGCCCTTTGCCCGAGGTACTGCCCCGATGCTTGGTGATCTGAGGGAACTGCGGGTGCGGGGTGAAATGAATATAGGGAAAGGATTTGTCGTCGCGCAGCAAAATGTTGTAGCGCGGCTTCAGG
>CAZFOM010000052.1:11575-12425 GCA_964520155.1 uncultured Rickettsiales bacterium | reverse complement strand
GTATATGCCATGCGCCGAAAAGTGGAGGAGCAATTTGGCACCCATAACCCGTGGGATCTGAAATATGTCCGCGGCGGGCTGATGGATCTGGATTTTTTGGCGCAGTACCTTGTGCTATCGCACGCATCGCAGCATCCCGAACTGCTCGACACCTCTACGCGTGCCGTATTTTCCAAAGCAGCGACGCTCCATCTTGTACCCACAGACGTGGCAGAGTCCCTGCTTGCGGCATTCGATCTTATGACGCAGCTCTTTTTCCTGCTGCGCCTGTGCAATCATGGTACATTCGTGGAGGATCAAGCTCCCATAGGACTGAAAAAACTGCTGGTGCAGCTCACAAAGTCAGAGGATTTTGAATCGCTTAGAAATAGGCTTCTGGAGCACCAGCACCATGTAAAGCATCGGTTCGATCATTGGCTTGATCACACCGCACAAGACTGATAGGTTGCTGCTCACAATCATTTACGAGGATGTTATGCCCAGCATTGCCGCTAAACCATCTGCTTCCGCTAAACCGTCGGTTGGCGATAAAGCGCCTGAGTTTTCCCTGCCAACGGACGGTAATGGCTCGATTTCGCTTACCGCACTCAAAGGCAAGCATGTCGTCGTGTATTTTTATCCGAAGGATGATACGCCAGGCTGCACAATGGAATCCAAAGATTTCGCACAGGCTATGCCGAAGTTTGACAAACTCAACGCCGTGATCGTCGGTATCTCGAAAGACGATGTTAAAAGCCACGACAAGTTCAAGGAAAAATACTGCCTGCCCTTCACCCTTGCTTCAGATAATGAAAGCAACACTTGCGAAGAATACGGCGTGTGGGTCGAAAAAAATATGTACGGCAAGAAA
>CAZFOM010000052.1:3008-11565 GCA_964520155.1 uncultured Rickettsiales bacterium | reverse complement strand
TTTCTGATTGATGCAAAAGGCGTCATCCGTAACGTCTGGTCTAAGGTCAAAGTCGAAGGCCATGTGGACGAAGTGCTTACCGCCGTCAAAGCGCTTTCATAACGCGTTCCACAAACGGTGGCACGATCTGTGTCGCCGCCCCGTAGATCTTTTCGTCGAATAGAGAATAGCCGCTGGACGGTTCGAGATTAAGCTCGACCGTGCGGCAGCGTCCGTTACTGCGGGCTTGTGCTACAAACCCCGCAGCCGGATAAACATTGCCCGACGTGCCGATCGACAGAAACAAATCACACTGCGCAAGCGCTTCATGAATTTCCTCCATCTGCAGTGGCATTTCACCAAACCAAACGATATGAGGTCGCAGATTGCCAGGTTCCTTGCAACAGGGGCACAGATGCGTGTCGCTGAGTATTTCTTCCCACGCATATATTTTGTCTGTTTGGGTGCAGCGGGCTTTCTTCAACTCACCATGCATGTGAATAAATTGAAAACCCGATGACAGATTCTTTCCCTGCCATGCGCGTTCATGCAGATCATCCACGTTCTGCGTAACCAACAGGAAATTGCCTTTCCATTCGCTGGCCAACCGCGCCAGCGCCTGATGCGCTGCATTGGGTTGTACGTCACGCAGTTGCAAGCGTCGCTGGTTGTAGAACTCATGCACCAGCTGCGGATTGCGCTCAAATCCTTCCGGTGTCGCGACATCTTCGATGCGGTGATTGCACCATAATCCATCCGATGCACGGAAGGTGGGCACACCTGACTCTGCGGAAATACCTGCACCGGTAAGCACGACGATATTGGTTAGAAACATATCAAAAAAATTGAAAGTTTGAGAAAAGCGGATATGACGATAAGCAAGAATATAACAACAAGCGGTTCACATGAAAGTTTTGATTTTAGGCGGCGGGGTGATTGGCGTGACTAGTGCGTACCTGCTTGCCAGCCGCGGATTTGAAGTCGAAGTCGTCGAACGGCAAAAAGAATGTGGCCGCGAAACCAGTTTCGCCAATGGCGGTCAACTAAGCTATTCCCATGCCGAACCCTGGGCAAACCCCAGCGCACTGATGAAAGTCGCCAAGTGGATGTTTAAGGACGATGCACCGCTCGTGTTTCGCCCACGCGCCGATCTGGATATGATTATGTGGGGGCTACGTTTTCTTGCCAACTGCACCGATGCGCGCGCGAAATCCAATAGCGTATCGCTACTGAGACTCGGTCTTTACAGCAAGAAAATGATGGAGAAGATCCGCATCTTCACCGGCATCGAATTCAACAATATCCGTGAAGGCATCCTGCATATTTTCACGAACTCGAAAGAATTTGGAACCGCCATTGCTCAGGCACGGTTTCAGGAAAAATTTGGCTGTCCGTCGGAAGTTTGCGACGTCAAGCGTTGCATTACGCTGGAACCATCGCTCGAACATGCCGGTAAGGAACTGGTCGGCGGTATTTATGACGCCATCGACGAAAGCGGTGATATTTTTGTCTTTACCCAACGGCTCGCAGCCCTGTGCAAAAAAGAATTCAAGGTACAATTTCATTACGACACACAGGTGGAACGGCTGGAATACGCGGGCGATACCATTACCGGCGTCAAAACCAGCAAGGGGGTATTAAAGGCGGATCATTATGTGATGTCGCTCAGTGCATATTCACCGCTTTTCCTAAAACCGCTCGGCATTCGCGTGCCGATTTATCCGATGAAAGGTTACAGCATCACCTTCTCCGGTGATCAGACCTATATCCCCACCATCAGCATCACCGATACGGAACTGAAACTGGTGTACAGCCGGCTGGGCGACAAGTTGCGCGTGGCGGGCACAGCGGAGTTTGCAGGCTATAATGATGAGATCATCGCCAAACGTATCAAGCCGATTTTTGAGGCATCACTGAGCCTCTTTCCCAAAGCTGAACTCAAAACCATCATGGAGTGGGCGTGCCTGCGCCCCTCGACACCTGACGGCCCGCCCATCATCGGTAAAACCAAATATAAAAACCTGTATATGAACACCGGACATGGTACTCTCGGTTGGACTCAGGCTGCAGGTAGTGCGTGTTTGCTAGCAGACATCATGGAAAACCGTCCGACCGAAATCAGTATGGACGGATTTACGATCGATCGATTCTGATGCACCCGCGAGCGCGCCGCATCACGCTTGCTGCAAGCGAAAAACATCCCGAAGCAACACTACAACTATATGAATGGGGAAATCCCAGTTGTAATTCTGTCGCCGTGTGTGTGCACGGGCTAGCACGCAATGCACGCGACTTTGATTTTATCGCCCACGCATTATCGGATCGCTACCGCGTAATCACCATTGATATGCCAGGACGCGGAAAAAGCCCGTGGCTGCCCGATCCGATGCAGTATAGCTACCCCAATTATGTGAAATGGATGGTGCAACTGCTTGAAGAAGAAGGGATCCAACAATGCGACTGGATCGGCACTTCGATGGGCGGCATCATCGGGCTGATTATCGCTGCCACACACCCCAAACGCATTGGTAAATTGGTGCTGAATGATATCGGCGCTTTTGTACCCAAGGAGGGGTTGCTGCGCATCTCAAACTATGTCGGAACCTTTCCGCCCACCGATTCCGCGCAAGCGATCAAAGACTATATCTTCAAGACTTATACGTTGTTTGGCATCACCGAGCCAAGGCATTGGGAACATTTGTTTACTCATTCCATTTACCAGCGCGAGGATGGAAAATTCGCTCTCACCTACGATCCTGAAATCATGGCCATCATCCGCAAGGAATCGAACAACTATACGGAGTTTAAGGATGTGGATCTCTTTGCGCTGTGGAAACAGGTGAAGTGCCCTACCCTTATCCTGCGCGGTGCATTATCGGATATTCTGCTGCCGCACACTGTCGAGCAGATGAAACGCACCAATCCGCTGTGTGCACATATCGAGTTTGAAGGTGTGGGTCATGCGCCCGCGCTGCTTGCGGATAACCAGATTGCATCCGTTTCCACATGGCTTGATGGACACAGCGCGCATAAGCCTTCATTATGGCAGCGGTTTGTTTCCTATTTATTGCGTAAACGTCTATCTACTTGAGAAAACCAAAAAAATTGCTATACTTTAGAGGTGAAACAATGAGGCAAAAATGGTGAATTTTATTCCAGGCGGCATTGGTACGGTCATTTCCAGACCACCGGTTAAAAAATCGCCAAAGGAAAATAAGCGCGAAGTTCGCGTGGATATTGGCGAATTCTCGCCTCCGCCCCGCCCGCATGTGAATTATATTCCCGAACCGGAAGAAATCGAAGAACTGGTCGGGCGCGCCCTGAATGCGCTCGCGCGTGGATTTTATTGGGATCGCGGCTCGATCGTTAATCTGGTGCTATAGTTTCCATGGCCAAGGCTGCCCTGAATTACGAAGATCCGTTTCTTCTTCACGATCAACTGACCGAAGAAGAACGGCTGGTGATGGAAACGGCACGCGGTTTCGCACGCGAAAAATTGCTGCCTGGCATTGTCGAGGCCAACCGGCATGAGAAATTCGATCCTTCAATCCTTGCGCAACTTGGAGAACTGGGGCTGCTCGGCAGCACCATCAAAGGCTATGGCTGCGCGGGTGTGAGCCATGTCGCTTACGGGTTGGTCGCCCGCGAAATCGAATGGGTGGATAGCGGTTACCGCTCGGCATTGTCGGTACAATCCAGCCTCGTCATGCACCCGATTTACACATTTGGCTCAGAAGCGCAGAAAAACAAATACCTGCCCAAACTCGCCAAAGGCGAGCTGATCGGCTGCTTCGGACTCACGGAACCGAACCACGGCTCAGATCCGGGTAGCATGATCACACGCGCCACCAAGGTGAAAGACGGGTTTACCCTCACCGGCAGCAAAACCTGGATTACTAATTCTCCCATTGCAGATGTTTTTGTTGTTTGGGCAAAAGTATATGGCCATCCGAAAGTCGAAGATGGCACCATCCGCGGATTCATTCTCGAAAAATCCATGAAAGGGCTTTCTGCCCCCAAAATCGAGGGCAAGTTTTCGCTCAGAGCCTCCACCACCGGCAGCATCATGATGGATGAAGTGTTCGTGCCGGAAGAAAACGAGTTTCCCGAGGTCTCCGGACTCAAAGGCCCGTTCAGCTGCTTAAACAAAGCGCGCTACGGTATCGGCTGGGGCGCACTCGGTGCCGCCGAATTCTGCTACGAGGCAGCACGAAATTACACCATGGAGCGCATCCAGTTTGGCAAACCCCTTGCTGCCAACCAACTCATCCAGAAGAAACTCGCCGATATGATGATGGATATTGCCTTCGGCCTGCAAGGCTGCCTGCGTGTCGGGCGCCTGATCGACGAAGGCAACTATGTCCCCGAGATGATCTCGATGATTAAACGCTACTCCGCCGGAAAAGCGCTCGATATCGCCCGCACCGCGCGCGACATGCACGGCGGAAACGGCATCGCCGACGAATACCACGTCATTCGACATGTCATGAATCTCGAAAGCGTCAACACCTATGAAGGCACCCACGACATCCACGCCCTCATCTTAGGCCGCGCCATCACAGGGCTTCAGGCTTTTAAGGCGGAGTAGCAAGCCGTTCCTATTTACCCATTGCACCGCGCTATTTCGTTGCTATATTGCGCGCCACTTTATGTCCCAGATCGGGTGATTAGCTCAGTTGGTTAGAGCGCTACCTTCACACGGTAGAGGTCACAAGTTCGAGTCTTGTATCACCCACCACGCTTCGCCCCGATGGAGCTACGCGTGGCGCAGCCACGGGGAGCACAATCGGCTTGGGCGAAGCAGTGTCCGGCATAGCCCGTAGGGCGACGACGGACTGGAGCAACTTCATAATCGCTATTTTCAACTCAGCCTGAGTTCTGAATGCATCACCCCCCCCCACCAGCCTTCTCTTCGTGATTGAAAAGTCATAAGCAGCACAACTAACGCTAAAATATATTTATTAAATACAATAAGATAACAAGGTGACATCCTATCCAAACCGTAACACAATCTTCACATGCCTGAAGGAAACGGGTAGAGTATAAGGAAAGTGTCCAAAAACGCATACATTACAGGACACTTAGGATTATATGGTGACGGCCATAGACAGTTCGAATTCGGAGCATCCTCCCGTGGTGATGGGTGAGGACGCGTCTGCGCTTTCGCAGCATGTCTCCCCCATCATGAAAGCCGAAAGGCATATACCCGATCATATCCCTATCTCTGGCCGCTTCGATCAGTATCGCTCTTCCTACTGGTCGGCACTCATCGCCGTGTTCCCCATGCGATATGCGGTGCGAGCGATCACACGCAGTCTGAAATGGATGAATGAGGAAAACAAATCGTTCAACCAGAAGCATTTTTATTCTGCGATTTCTGGAGCGCTCGTATCGGCAGTTACCTTGTATTATGCGTGGAGTACCTGGAAAGATATGAAAAGTATCTTTCAGGAAACGCTCTCGTGGGAATTCGATAAAAAACCCGAGGATGTCGGGTTCATGGATTTCTGGAACAGCAAAAACGCGATCGTTCAGAATACGATCAGCAACTTTACTAAGTATAATCTACGCCGCCTCGCGGTAAACAGCAGCTTCTTTGCGCCATTTATCGCAAAGCCATTCTTGAGCGAAAAATTTGCTAACGACATGCATCCGGAAACCGGAGTTGATGTGGGGGTGGCCGCAAACGGTATCTACCTGTTCCGCGACGTGCTGAGCCGCCGCATCACACCGTTTGAAGAAATTCAATCCCTGATTGACCGCAAAATCAATCAGGCAGAACATTTCGCCGATATGATTACGGGTAAGGAGTTACTCGATATCTATGAACGTAACGCGAATCTGGGATTGACCAAATCCTTCCTAACCCAACGAGGGACACCCGCATGGGAGCGCTCCATGGGGTTGTTTGAACGCATGGCGGATCTGATCAATCAAAGCTACCGCAGCACCGCCCCCAGAGAAAAGGCGAGTTTCAGCTTTTCCGAGTTTATTCATCTGGTCGGAAACGGCCTTCTCGATCCCGAGAATCTTGAGAAGTCCTATGCGTATGTCGAAATCGCCAACCGCTATGATATTCACGCATTCCGCAAAGCGCAGCAAGAGTTCGCGGAAGGAAAATCGGTGACTGAAGTCCTCACCAAATTCAAAATAGCACCGCCGAAAACTCTCGAAGTACAAAGTGATACTTCATCCTCTTTCAGCAGTAGTTTAGCTAATCTGTCACAGGCGGTAGATGATAAGAATCAGTCTTCACGGATCGAAAAACCGCCGGCCACGCATCTGGCAAGAATCGAGAAGCAGCGCGCGGAAAATGCTGCTGCAGTTTCCACACCTACTGTTTAGATCAGAATATCTCTGGCACATGCGCCAGTTGCCATAACGGCACCACTCCCAGCGATAGTATGATAACCCACAAGAGAATCAGGGAGTTTGCAGACATTGAGTCTCCATCGTTGCGTGATAAAATAAGGGGCGATCACAAGTCGGAGCGGTTGCAAGGCAGGTATCGTGATCGCCCGTGTCCTACTGCGAGTGGACAAATTCTCTATGCGCTAGCCTATCAGCGCGGATTGCACAGTGCCGCCGAGCAATTCTTAGACCAGTAGTACATATTGACATCCTGATCAGCATAGCTCCATGGGCCAGCGGACGTGGTGCAGGCAGAAAGACTTAAGAGCATTAACAGCCAAACTACTCTCATAATCATCCTCATGTGAAACGCGGTTTAGTTGGGAACCTTGTTGCGAGGGGACGTGTAGCCGAGTTCGAGCTATGCAGGAATTGCAACTATTGGCAGGCTGCGTTTGAAAAATGGAAAAAGCAGCCCTAAAAATGAGCTAACTAAATGATATTCAATATATTTTAGATTTCATTCTAGAACGCACACCCTACACATGCCGCGATAAACACTTGCCTTTGTTTTATATTGAATGTAGGTTCAAGACTCGCGCTTCGTGTAAAAAAGTATTTTACGACGCTTCGGATACATATAAATATCGAAGCAGCGCATGGATCATCGTGCAGTAATCCGCAGGCAATTTTTCCATATGTCCTGAGTAGTGATTCAGGATCTCTGAGGCGCGATCTAACCAGTTTTTCTCTTTGGTGATTTCATATAAATCAAGAGCATTATGCACCATGACGGCTGTCGGGGATGGTAGCGCGTTATCCGCAGCAAGTTTGATACGCACGATCAGATGCTCTTCTCCATCCGTATAAAAATAACAGTGGTTTTCAGCATCAAAAAAGAGTTCATCTGCCTGCGCAAGTAACGCTTTTGCTTCTTCCAGATAGTGCGGTTGATGGGTAGCGCGGTAGAGGGATAACAGCCCGTCCACCAAGAACGCATAATCTTCAAGATAGGCATCATCCTGTGCGACTCCATCCATCACCATACGCGCAAGCCTCCCGTCCGAAAGACGCGCATGTTTGAGTAGATACTTCGCCGCGCGATCCGCATACTCGATATATTCCGGTTTGCCAAACGCCTGCCCCGCGAGCGCAAACGCATCTATCATCAAGCCATTCCACGCAACGATGATCTTGGTATCTTTGTGCGGCAACTCGTGATGCTTCGCGCGGTACGCATCGAGCTTAGCAAGCACCGGTTTCAATTTGTCTTTCAGTTCGGCGTAAGATAACGACAACTCGCTAGCGCATTTCGGCAATGGTGAGCGTGCATAGATTGCCTTGCCCGCAACCGGTTCATGCCCTGGGAAGAGCGGGATGTCCTGTTCCCCATATACCGAGCGGAAAAAGGTGAGCTCTGAAGGGGATAGGGCTTCCTGAAGCTCGCGCTCCTCCCATGCGTAATACGCCCCCTCGACAAACTGTGTTTCGGCGTCTATCGCGGAATAAAAAGCACCGTTTGTATCGGTCAGATGGGTACGAACAAACCCCAGTATATTCTCGGCAACATCGCGATGGTACGGATCTTGGGTAAAGCCGTACAATTCTTCATATGCGCGCGCGCAAAGCGCCTGTGTAAAGAGCATCTTTTCAAAATGCGGTACCCGCCACTCAGCATCCACCGCATAACGATGAAATCCGCCGCCTATATGATCCGAGATTCCTCCCGCAGCCATCCTCTCCAGCGCGCGTGTTGCGAGTCCCAGCGCTTCTTCATTACCCGTGCGTTTTGCGTGTTTGAGTAAATACAGGAGAAAATGTTCCTGCGGAAACTTAGGCGATGAGAAAAATCCTCCGTTTACCTTATCTTCCTGTTCCTTGAGCAAGGACAGCAGACGATCCGACAACGCAACCGAAAGCGGCACTGCCGGATAATTCTCGCGGTTCTCATGCAGAAAATGCACCACCCCCTCACGCACCTTGCGCGCGGATGCAAGCACCTCATCCCGGCGGTTCATCCAGCCTTCATGCAAGGATGTGATGATCTTCACAAAGTTCCATTCTCCGTAACGATCATCCGCCGCCATCGTACCAACGGCATAAAACGGTTCGAGATCGGGGGTCAGGAACACGTTATTCGGCCAGCTCGCTTCTTTCGTCATGAGCTGACGCGCTACCATGTAGATTTCATCAATCTCAGGGCGCTCCTCGCGATCCACCTTGATGT
>CAZFOM010000052.1:1560-2998 GCA_964520155.1 uncultured Rickettsiales bacterium | reverse complement strand
GCTAAACACATCCCGCGCCATGACATGACACCAGTAATTCGTGGAATAGCCAATGCTTAAAAAAATCGGCTTATTTTCGGCTTTCGCGCGTGCAAGCGCCTGCTCTCCCCATACCTGCCACTTTACCGGATTACCTGTATGCTGCCTCAGATATGGACTCAAAACCGGCTTATCTTTATCTGCCATTGGATGAACCTATCTGATGATAAGGGACAAAATGCTGACCCTTGTTCTCTAGCATAGGTTCCAGCTGTTTGACGATCTGAATGTGATCCTCACGGATTGGTCTTGCAACGGAAACGTTATCCACCAAACCATTTATAATTGGCTTTTTCTCATGCATGATCGCAGAAGATATCCATCCCCTTGCTTCCGTTTTGCCGTGGAGTTTACACGGCTCAGACAAACTCTCCATTCTCATATCTTTCAACTCGATGGCAACCACACTGATGGGACGTTCCCTCTTCTCACTCTCGGAGTGATACACTCCATCATTGAGAACTTGCATACTCGCAACGTGCTTAAGCGTTATTCCCACTTCCTCGATTGCTTCGCGCAAGCCGCACTGCTCGGGTGATTCCAGCCTGCATCCTTGCAGAGAATCACGTTGCTTGACATCAAACCACTGCCCCTCCTTAAAAGCGTGTTTTCCACCTGAAGGAAATTGCACCGAAGCCTGAGAATACCCCGTGGCTTTTGCGTGCTTACTGCGCGGTAACATCGTGAGATAGTGAATCTGCCCATTGCGATCGCGATGATACAAAATCGCAAGCGTCTTAGCTGCCGGTAGTTGCTCGTTCTTATGGGGTGCTTGCACCGAAATCGGTATCGTATTGTTTTGCAGGAACTCTTGTATCTCCCGCATACGTTGCGCGGTGATATCATCCACAGGTGCTACTTCTGAAGATACGCGATCCATAACTATTCTCTTGTATATTAGCGATATTTTATCACTATCATGATGATACTGAATAAAGCGTTAACAAATCTATGCGTTATATCAAGAATATCCTAATGCAGGATGAGCCGGTGCTGCTTGAGGCGCGCATCCACCCTGCGGTTTTGCTGCCAGGGCTGCTGTTTATCCTGATTGCCGTGACGCTGATCCATTACCAGCACCTTGTTGGTGATACCTATTACATTTTACGGATATTCAGAGCAATCGAATCCTGGGTTCCGGCTTTCTCGCTGTATAGCAGCTTCAAGGAATACCAGATGGATGATGTGAAATGGATCGCGTTATTTCTGCTTCTCTATGGCATCATCAAATTCTCTCGCGCGCTAGTGATCATGCTGTTTACCGAACTGGTGGTCACTGAGCACCGCTTGATCTCCAAAGTTGGAGTGACCACCACCACCTGTATTGAAATTGATCGCTCCCGCATTGCCGGTGTGATCGTATTTCAGACATTCACCGGACGCTTACTCGGGTATGGTG